>NZ_DAHVSH010000144.1:0-84999 GCF_027324685.1 Haloactinopolyspora sp. | reverse complement strand
GAGACACCCAACCGGTCAGCGAGCTCGACCCGCGACAGCGGACCCTCGTCACGCAGGAGCTTGAGGACCTTCGCCTGGGTCGCGTTCTCGGGTCGCCCGGCGAGCGAATGCGTCATGCAACCCATCGTGCCACGGCTTTCGACGCGCGACGTCGAAAGCCCCACGACGCTCCGTTCGAAGCCGACGCGCCGACCGCCTCACCCGTCCGATTGACGTGGCACGCTGAAATGCTCCACCAACGCGACATTTCAGGCGCGCTTGGTCACCTTCACCGTGCCACGCGGTCGCTTTCGGCGTGTTACGTCAGCCCGTGGTTGCAGGGGTACTCGGCCAGTGCGCCGGGGCCGGGCCCTCCCCGGTCCCGGCGCACCTATGAATCACTATTGAACTCGCAGCGCCTCCCCCATCGCCAGCAACGCCGCGCGGACCTGTTCGTCCGCGACCTCGCTGGCGACCGCGGCGTAGCGGTCCAGCGACTCGGCGGCCTGCTCGGCCAGTCCCTCGCCGAACAACCGCTCGGCCACCGCCAGATGCTGCGTCATCTTCCGTTCCTGCGCCCGGTTGATGTCGCCGCGCTCGTAGTAGTCGGCGACCAGGGCCCTGGCGTTGTCGAACGTGTACTCCTGGATGCGGATGTCGCGGAAGTACACCTCGTCCCCGCCGCCATGGTTCTGGATCCCGATGAAGCTCGGCGGATTCATCCGCGCCGGGTCCGTGTCGGTGTAGTCGTTGATCTTCACACCGTTCAGGAACACCTGGATCCGATCACCCTGGACGACGAGCTCGTAGGCGTTCCACTCCCCTGGCGGGTTCAGCGCCTCGTCGCGGGCTTCCTCGTCGGCACCCTGGAAGCCGTAGACGGCGCCGGTCGTGCGGTCCGGCTCGTCCGTGGCGTCGATCTGGATCTCGTGCCCCTGGTCGACGGCCGCCCACGGGTCGTCGCCGGGATCCGGGAAGCCGACGAACACACCGGAGTTGTCGTCACCGGGCATCATCCAGTCCAGCTTCAACGAGTACGACTCGAACGCCTCGTCGTACCAGTACAGACCCATGCCGCCGTACGACAGCAGCTCACAGCCGATGTGGTGGAAGCCGCCGGGTCCGGCCATCCGCCAGTTCGCCAGGCTCGCCTCGGTCCCGTCGAACAGGCTGCGGTAGCCGGGTTCGGGCTCGGTCGGCTCACACGGCTGCGGCGGCGGGCCGTCGGAGACGTGGAAGTACTCGAACGTCGCCGGCTGCCCCTCACCGTTGAACGCCGCCAGGCCGATCCGCGGGTTCGTCATCGTCGACATCGGGCGCGGCCGGCCGAACTGGGTCCATTCCTCGCCGTCGGCGGACCAGTACGCCGTCAGCGTGTGACCGTCGCTGACGACCTTGACGTGAGCGTTCTCGGCGATGCCCGCGGGGAGCTCACCGGAGCGGTCCAGGTCGGGATCGAACACCGCCGAGCCGGCCACGTCCTGACCGAACTCGAACCGCCAACCGACGTCGGGAATGTTGATCAGGACCGCCTTGGCGAAGTTCTGGTCACCGGCGTGGACCATGATCCCGGCCTGCTCGTAGTCCCCTCCGGCGGGGATCGCGAGCTGGGTGCTCACCTCGAACCCAGCCTCGGGCTCGTCGACGTCCTGCAGGATGACGTTGGCCGCGCTGGTGTTGCCGTTGTGCATGTCACCCTCGAGCGCGTCGATCTGCAACTGCCCGTCGGCGAGCCGGTAGTGCTCGGCGTCCGGGCGCAGGATCGTCGACCAGCGGCACTGGTCGAGCTCGGTGCCGTCGAACTCGTCGTTCGGGTCGACCTCGGCGTCGGGATCCGGGCAGGCCGCCTCGTCGGAGCTGAACATCATCGCGTCGATGTCCATCAGCCCACCGCCGTCACCACGGAACACCAGGAACAGCTCGTCGGTACCGCCCGGGTCGGTCACCGCGACCGGGGAGACCTGGACGTAGTTGTCCGGGCTTCCGGTGTGCGGCACCGGCACGGTCGCCGCCAATTCGCCGTCCGGCGCACCCATGCGTAGCTCCACGGTTCCACCGGGGCCGCCGGCGGACACTCGCATGCTCACCGACTTGATGCCCGCCAGGTTCCACGGTTCGAACGAGATCCAGTCGCCGTCGTCGATGTAGCCGACGCGGGCGCCGCCCTCGGCATCACCGTGGCTGACGACCTGCACGCCGCTCTGCGCCGAGAAGTGCTCGGCTTGGCGGTGCTTCGGCTGCAGGATGAGTTGCGCCGTACCCGTCGCCGGACCGGTGTCGGAGTTCGGCGGGGTGTCGGTGTACTCGGCCAACAGCAGCCCGAAGATGTTGTCGTCGGTGCCGTGTGCGGCATCGGACCCGGTCGGCACCGTGCCCGAACAGCCGTAGACGGTGTCGCCGCCGTGCGTGTGCTGATCGTGCCCGAGCGCGAAGGTGACCGCGACGTCGGCACAGTCGACCGGCTGGCCGTCCGGGTCGGTCACCGACAGCTCGTAGGCCACGTCGTCACCGAACGAGAACATCGAACCGTTGGCCGGCTCGACGAACTCGACCACCGGTGCGGTGTTGCCGACCACGATGTGCACCGTGGCCACACCTTGGTGGCCGTCCTGGTCGGTGACCGTCAACGTAGCGGTGTACTCGCCGTTCTCGGTGTAGGTGTGCGACGGGTCGGGCTCGGTGGAGTCCGTGGTGCCGTCACCGTCGAAGTCCCACGCGTAGGTGATGGTGTCGCCCGGATCCGGGTCGTTGGAGCCTTCGGAGCTGAACTGCACCGTCAGCGGGGCGATCCCGGATGTCGGGTCACCGCTGGCGACCGCCTCCGGCGACCGGGTGCCCTTGACGTAGTCGATGCGGTACAGCGCCGAGTTCTCGTCACCGTTGAAGAATCCGGTGCCGTAGTCGAGCACGTACAGCGAACCCTCCGGCCCGAACTCCAGATCCATCAACTGCGTGTTGTCGACGAAGGGGAAGGACTCGATGCGTCCCGGCGAGCCGTCCTCGTTGACGTTGATCGGTTTGATCCATTGCCGGCCGAACTCGTAGGCGAAGAACTTGCCGTCGTAGTACTGCGGGAACTTCGTCTCCGAGTCCAGATCCGGGTCGAAGTGATACACCGGCCCGCCCATCGGGGACTCGCTGCCGGAGCCGAACTCCGGCACCGACCCGCCGTCGTAGGCGATCCACGCCGGCTGGGCGGGCGGCACGGTCTCGAGGCCGGTGTTGAGCACGGAGTCGTTCACCGGCCCGTTGGCGCAGTCGAACTTCTCCCCGATCGGGTCGTTGAGGCCGTCGTTCGGGTCCGGCTCGCCGGTGTTCGGGTCCTCGCCGTAGTAGGCGGTGAAGTCCCGATCGACGTAGGTCTCCTCCGGGGTGTTCATGCCGGTGCAGTAGGGCCAGCCGAAGTTGCCCGGCTCGGCGACCCGGTTGAACTCGACCTGTCCCGCGGGGCCGTACTGGTTGGCGCTACCGGAGTCGGGACCGTAGTCGCCGACCCACACGACACCGGTCTGCTGGTCGACGCTGATCCGGAACGGGTTGCGGAAGCCCATCGCGTAGATCTCCGGGCGCGTCTTCTCCGTTCCCGGCTCGAACAGGTTGCCCTCGGGGACGGTGTACGAGCCGTCGTCCTCGACGTGGATACGCAGGATCTTGCCGCGCAGATCGTTGGTGTTGCCCGAGGTACGGCGGGCGTCGAACTGCGGAGCGCGGTCCGCGCGGTCGTCGATCGGCGAGTAGCCGTTGGACTCGAACGGGTCGGTGTCGTCACCCGTGGACAGGTACAGGTTGCCGTCGGCGTCGAAGTCGATGTCGCCGCCGTGGTGACAACAGTTGCCGCGGTCCTGGGGCACCTGCAGGATCACCTGCTCGGAGTCGAGATCGAGCTGCCCGTCGGCGAACTTGAACCGAGACAGGTTGTTGTGGCCCTCGTAGGCCTCCCACACGCTGGGATCGAGGCTACTGTGCACCACTTCGCCGTCGGGTGTGTCCAGGACCGGCGAGTAGTAGAGGTAGACCCAGCCGTTCTCCTCGAAGTTCGGGTCCAGGGCGATGCCCTGCATGCCGTCTTCGCGGAAGCCGTAGACCGGGACCTGCGCAGCCAGCGAGGTCTGTCCCGCCGCTGCGGTGTAGTAGACCGCACCGGAGCGGGAGGTGTGCAGCGCGCTTCCGTCCGGGAGGACGGCCACCCCCATCGGCTCGCCCATCTCCTCCGGCCCCTTGGCCAGGGTGATCTGGTCGAAGTTCGCTTCGACGCTGGCGCCGCAGTCGGCGTCGGCCTGCCCTGCGGCAGTCTGGATGCCGCCGAGCAGGTGCTGGACGAACTCGGGGTCGGTGAAGGACTCCGAGGTGTGCCCGCCGCCGGTGTACCACGCCCGGCCGCCGTCGTAGTCGTGGCACCACGCGATCGGGTGGTCCGCGCCCATGCCGCCGCCGTCGTACGTCTCCTCGTCCAGCGCGGCCAGCACGTGCACGTCGCCGCGCGGATTGTCCTGGAAGTTGTACCACTCGTCGGTGCGGACCCACTCCTGCGGCAGATGCGCCGTCGACGGATGCGCGTGGTCCTCGACCTCGACGGTCGCCTCCTGGATGGCCGGGTGGCTGTCGAAGTACGCGCCGACCAAATCGCCGTACCAGGGCCAGTCGTACTCGGTGTCGCTGGCCGCGTGGATGCCCGCGTAGCCGCCGCCGTCCTGGATGTAGGCCTCGAACGCCGCCTGCTGCTCGTCGTTCAGCACGTCGCCGGTGGTGGACAGGAACACGACCGCCTCGTACTGGGCGAGGTTGTCCTCGGTGAAGGCCGTGGCATCCTCGGTCGCGGTCACGGCGAAGCCGTTCTCGGCTCCGAGCTGCTCGATCGCCGCGATGCCGTCCGGGATGGAGTCGTGCCGGAATGCGGCGGTCTTGCTGAACACCAGCACGTCGAACTCGGCCTGCGCCGGTGCCGTCGGCTCCGGCTGGTCGGTAGCCACGGCCGCACTGCTCAGGCTCATCGGAACGGCGACGGCGAAGCCCACTGCGGTGGCGGCTGCGCGTCTGAATGACCTGCCTCGTCGTCTCGTCGGATCGTCTCTCACAACGCCCTCCTCGTGTGCGGTACTGGCGCGCTCCTGTAGCCCTCGGCCCGGGCGTGGTCGTTCGGCGAGGGGTATCGCGCCAGCGCGACACCCCTCGCCGATCACGTGATCACAGCTGTGCTCGCAGTCCTTCGGCGATGGCGTGCAGGCCGGCTCTCACCTCCTCGTCCGCGACGCCGTCGGCGACGGCGACGAACCGGTCGAGTGCAGCTTCGGCCTGCCGGACCAGGCCTTGCTCGCTCGTGTGCTCCGCGGCATCCAGATGTCCCAGCAGCCGGTTCGCCTGCGCGACACTGATCAACGCGTCGGCGCGGTACTGCTGGACCTGCTCTCGAGCGGCGGGATAGTCGACCGGCGCGTCAGGCACGAAGCGGAAGTGATCGAACGCGACCTGGACGGGCTCCTGCTGCTCCGGCCCGATGGCCATCAGCCCGATGGAATCCAGGACGGCGTCGTTGGTCACCGGCTCGCCCAGCGACGTCCACTCCTGCCCGTCCGCACTGATCTGGGCCGAATAAGTGGTACCGGATCTGCTCAGCCGCAGGTGATACCAGCCACCGTCCGGTTGGCCGGTGAGGTCGATCTGCCGGTTGCCACCGCTGCCGAAAGCACCACCTTGTTCGGCCACCAGCTCCGCGCCCAGAGCGGTCGCGGTCCCGGGCTGATTGCGGGCGACGACGTCGAACTTCACGTAGTTGTCGTCGTCGCCGTAGACGATCAAGCCGGCCAGCTGCCACCGGTGGACCATGGTGGGCGTCAGGGCGGTCTCGACCGTCCAGTCGCCGTCGGGCAAGCCCTGCAGGATGAAGTTTCGCGGGTCGTCGTTGGCCTCGCCGTTGATGTCACCGGGCTGGGTCTGAATCGTCAGCTGCCCGTCTGCAACCGCCACGGTCGACGCGTCGTAGCGCACCACCGAGTCCCAGCGGCAGCCATCGAGCGTGTCGCCGTCGAAGGTGTCCGACGGTTCCCGTACGCCGTCGTCGTCGGAGTCCGGCGTGACGGTGAAGTGTCCGAACACCGCGTCGACCTCGGGCGTGCCGGTGTCGCCGGCTGCCATGACGCCGACGGTGGCGCCGTCGATGACGTGACCTGCCCCGGCCATGTCGACCCATGTCTCGCCGTCGACGGAGTAGGCCGCGGTGAGCTGTGCGCCGTCACTGGCCAGGCGCAGGTGCGCCGTCGTCGGGAAGTCCGCGGGGACGGTCAGGTTGTCGTGCCACGTCCGGCTGCCGCCGGCCTCGGTCTGGAATTCCAACAACCGGCCGCCGGAGGCGTCGCGGGTGAAGGCCAGCTTGACGTAGTTGTCGTCGTCGCCGTGCATCAGCAGTCCGGCGTGCTGCCACTCGCGGGTGTGCTCGATCGTCACCGAGGTCTCGACCGTCCACTCGCCCGCACGGGCCGGCTGACCGACGTAGCTGATCGGGCCGGCGGCGTCTTCGTTGATGTCGCCGGCGGTCACCGGCAGCCGCAACGCGCCGTCCGCGACGGTCACCGGCGTCTGCTCGGCCGAGCGCACCGTGGTCCACCGGGTGGTGTTCAGGGCGTCGCCGTCGAAGTCGTCGGACTGGGCGATGGAGCACACCGGGCCCGGGTCGGGATCCGGGTCCGGCTCGGGCTGCCACACCTCGTCGGCCAACGTGAACCCGGCGAACTGGGCCCGGTTGGTCTCGGTGGAGCTGTGCGCCGTGACGGCGACGCCGATGTCCTGTGTCGCGGCCGCGCCGGGCAACACGACCGGCTCCCCGATGGCGGTGAAGTCCTCGCCGTCCTTGCTCCAGTACGCCGTGTACTGGTCGCCGTCGCGAACCAGGCGCACCCAGGCCGGGTAACTGGTCGAGCCGGCGCCGTCGCTGGCGTCGAGTTCACCGTTGCCGTCGGTGTCGCGCAGCCACTCGAACCCGAGACCGGCCCGCATGACCAGCGCGGCGTAGCCGGGCGATGCACCCGGCTGCGTGACGTCGTTGCGGACGATCAGCCCGGCCTTGGCCGAGTCCGCCGAGGCATCCTGCTGATCGATGCGCACCGTCGCCGTCCACTGCTCACCTGCGGCGGCGGGCAGGTAGGCCGCACCGTATTCGTCGGTCCCCTGCCACATGTTGGCCCCACCGGAGTCGATGACCCATGTGTCGGTGTCCGGCCGGTCGAACGACGCTTCGACGTTGCTGAACGTCTGCCAGTCGCCGTAGAGGTCGCCGACCTCCACCCGCACGATCCGCGACGTCCGGCTGGCGCCGTTGTCGTTGGTCGCCACGGCCGTCAGGTTGTACCGGCGCTGCTCGGTCGCGTCCCAGGTAACGGCGTACGGTGCGGTCTCGTCGACGCCCAGGGACACGCCGTCGGCGAAGAACTCCACCTGGGTGACGGTGTTCTCCGCGTCACGGGCCTCCGCGGTGATCTCGATCGGGCCTGGCTCGAGGTCGTCGTCGGCTGCCGGAGCAGTGATGGCCACCTCCGGTTTGGTGGTCGTCGCCGCACCCTTGCCGTGGGCCTCGATGAAGTTGAGCGTGCGCGCGCCGGCGCCGGGGAACACCACGTACAGCGTGAACGAATCAGCCGCGTCCGCGCCCGCACCGGGCACGGCGACGGTGGCGTCGACGTACCCCGTCGGCCCGGTCGGCGGGATCTCCGCGGTGCCCAGCACGTCGCCGTCCTTAGCATCGCGGCGCAGCTCGATCACCCCACCCTCCGGTGCGGCCGCGCGCAGCGTCAGGGCGTCGACGTTGTACAGGCTCATCGGCTCGTACGACGCCCACGCGCCGTCCGCGCCGGTGATGGCATCGCCGTGGCCCTCGATGTCGCGCGACCCGGCCGTGGTGATGCCTTCGGATTCGTCGAAGAACTCCGCTTCGCGCTGCCTCGGGAACAGCAGCGACGTGTCCTCACCGGTCAGCGGCGGGACACCACTGGCGCCACCGCTGTCGGTGTAGCGGCCGTTGAGGATGTAGAAGACGTTCATGTCCTCGCTGTGTCCGCCGCCCAGCTGGGTGATCACCGAGCCGGTGCGCCCGGACAACGGGTCGGCCGGATGCGGATGATCGTCGTGCCCGAGCGCCGGCTGGATGACGATGTCGTCGTCGGCGATGTCCTCGTCCTCGGCATCGGTCACCGTGACGTCCCACGCCACCTCGTCCCCGAACTCGAAGAACGAGCCGTTCGGCGGCAGGGTGAACTCGACCTCCGGCCTGGTGTTGCCGACCGTGATCGGCGCCGTGGTGGTGCCGGTCTTGCCGTGCGGGTCGGTGACGGTCAGGCGCGCGTCATAGACGCCGTCCTCGGCGTAGGTGTGGTTGGCCGTCGGCCCGGTCGCGTCGATGGTTCCGTCGCTGGTGAAGTCCCACTCGTAGGTGAGCTCCTCGCCTTCGGGGTCGGTGCTCGTGGTGCCGTCGAAGGTGACCTCGAGCGGGCCCGGCCCGGAATCCGGCGTCGCGACGATGTGCGCCTCCGGCGAGCGTGAACCCGATACGTAGTCGACGCGGTACAGCCCTGAATCCGGGTTGTCGCGGCCGAAGCCGCCGCCCCAGTCGAGGACGTACATGGAGCCGTCAGGCCCGAACTTCGAGTCGATGGGCGCGAGGAACTCCTCCTGCGGCAGGAACCGGTTCACCTTCTCCAACTGCGTGGTGTCACCGTCGGGGATCAGGGTGTACATCGCGTTGCGCGACCACTCGTAGAAGAACGCTTTGCCGTCGTAGGACGACGGGAACTTCGTGTCCGACTCCAGCTCCGGGTCGAAGTGGTAGAACGGCCCGCCCATGGGGGCCAGTCCCCCGCCCTGCGCGATCACCTCGGGCACCGACGAGCGCTGGTAGCCGTACCACAACTGCGGCGCCTGGACCGGTGGCAGCTCGGTCAGCCCGGTGTTGCGCACGGAGTCGTTGATCGGGTTGTCGCAGTCGAAGTACTCGCCGACCGTGACCGGGTCGGTGGTGTAGTCGACGTCGCGGAACGGCTCGTTGTCGCCCATGCACAGTGGCCAGCCGTAGTTGCCGGGTCCGGTGATGAGGTTCCACTCCGCGATACCCGCCGGGCCGCGGTTCGGGTTGTCCGCGCTGTTGTCCGGCGAGTAGTCGGCCAGGCTGATGTGTCCGGTCTCCGGGTCGACGGAGAACCGGAACGGGTTGCGAAAGCCCATCGCATAGATCTCTGGGCGGGTCTTGTCCTCGGTGTCCTCGGACTCCGGGAACAGGTTGCCCTCGGGGATGCTGTACGTGCCGTCGGGCTCGGGGTGGATGCGCAGCAGCTTGCCGCGCAGATCGTTCGTGTTGGCCGACGTGGCGCGGGCGTCGTGGAACGTTCCCTCGCGCTCGGACAGGGGGGCGTAGCCGCCGGACGGCTCGGAGTGCGGGTTCACGTCGTCGCCCACGCTGAGGTAGAGGTTGCCGTCGGCGTCGAAGTCGAGACCGCCGCCGGTGTGCCCCGGCTCGTCAGGCAGCCTGCGGGCCGGGACTTCCAGGAGTACCGCCTCGGTGGCCGGATCGATCTGGGAGTTCTCGCCGACGGTGAACCTCGACAGCCGGTTGACGAAGTTCGCCGGGTCGGTGTCGTCGTCACTGGCCGGCGAGTAGTAGACGTACAGGTGCCCGTTGGCACTGAAATCCGGGTCGAGCGCGATGCCCAGCAGGCCGTCCTCACCGCCGGAGTACACCGGGATCGTCACCGCGGTCGAGGTCGTCTGTGTCTGCGGGTCGTACACCCGGATCTGACCCCGGACCAGTTCGGTGAAGAACACTCGACCGTCCGGGGCGATGTCGATCGCGAACGGCGCACTGGTGTTCTGGTCGAGCGGCACCCGTTCGAACTGGTCCCACATGGTGCCGCCGCAGTCGCCCTCGGCGAGCCCGGCGGCCCACTGGACACCGCCGACGATGTGCTGCACGAAGTCGGGTTCGTCGGTGTAGTGGGCGCCGAAATGGCCCATGGCCGTCACCCACGCGCGGCCGCCGTCGTACGGCTTGCACCACGAGATCGGGTGGTCGTAGCCCATGGCGTTCTCGCCCGGGTCGTACGTCGTCTCGTCCATGGTGGCCAGGACGTGGGCGTCTCCGCGCACGTTGTGCGAGAAGTTGTACCACTCGTCGGCGCGGTCCCACCGCTGCGGAAGGTGCTCGGTGGACGGGTGTGAGTCGTCCTCGATCTGGACCGTGCCGGGCTGGCCCGGGCTGGTGCCGGTCGCCGCATGCCCCGGCATCAGCGAACCGACCAGTTCGTCCCACCACTGGTAGTTGCCGCGCATGTCGGCGGCGTTGTGGATGGCGACGATGCCGCCGCCGGCCTGCTGGTAGCGCTCCATGGCGGCCTTCTCGTCATCCGTCCAGGGATCGCCGGAGGCCTGGAACATGATCAGCGCGTCGAAGCGGGCGAGGTCGTCGTCGTTGAAGATCGACGAGTCCTCGGTGTGCTCGGAGGTGATGCCGGCATCGGCGAACGCCGACTCCAGAACGGGCACGCCCTGCTCGATCGCCTCGGTGTGCCGATACGCGGCAGTCTCGGTGAAGATCAGCACGTGCGCGTCACCTGGCGGTGGTTCGTCCTGGGCCGGTGCCGGTGCGGCGCTGAGCAGGGCCAGCGCCAGCGCCGCGGCCAGAGCCACGACCAGGAGTCTTCCCCAACGCTGACGTAGTGCGACGTTCATCTTCGACTTCCTCCCGGGGCGAGTGAGCATGAGCGTCTGGGCAGACCCCGCGGCATGCGGGACCGACGCGGAGGCGAACCGTGTGAGCGGCGCGTCACCCCCTCAGGCCCGTCAGGAACGCCAGGCCATCGACGGCCAGGGCGTCCTGCGTCGCGGCCAGCGGCCGCCAGATCGACGCCGCCGTCGCGATGGTGGCGTTGTCGGCGGTGAACGACTCGATGACCAGCGGGCCGTGGTAGCGCGCTTCGTCGAGTGCCGAAGCCATGCCGGCCCAGTCCAGGTGATCCGCCCCTGGAGCGCCCCGGTCGTTGGCGCTGACCTGCACGTGGGCGATCCGGCCGGCAGCGCGGCGAATCGCTGCGGGAACGTCGCGCTCCTCGATGTTCATGTGATAGACGTCCAACGCCAGCGCGCAGGCGTCCGGCGGTAGCCCGTCCAGGGCCTCCAGAGCCTGGTCAACGGTGTTGAGCAGGCTCGTTTCGTACCGGTTGAGCGGTTCGACGGCGAGGCACACCCCGGCTTGCGCGGCATGGTCCACCACCGGGCCGAGACTCTCGCGCAGCTGGGCGTACCGAGTACGTCGCTCGGCAGCGTCCATCCGCCATGTGCGACCGACCGAGGCGTAGGCCGGCCCGGCGATCGTCGGCGAGCCGACTACCTGCGCCACGTCGACGACGTGACGCAGGTAGTCGCGGGTGGTGGCGACCGTTCCCCGGTCGGTCGCCACCAATTCGCGGCCCGCGCCCATGACGAGCACGACGCTCGCCGCGAGGCCCAGCGAGTCGAGCAGCTTCGCCGCCCGGCCCGGATCCCAGTCGCCGGGGTTCTCGACCGGCAGCTCGATCACGTCGAAGCCCCAGTCGGCGATCCGCGGCGCGAGCTCGGCCAGGCTCGTGTCGGTGAGGGGCGAGGTCCACACCCAGGTGTTGACTCCCAGCGCCCGGTTCATCGACGTCAACTCCTCGTGTTCTCGAACGGTCGTGGCTCAGCGGTCCTGCCATGCCTCGGGGTAGCCGGGCAGGTTCTCGCCACCGAACTTGGCGTAGTGCAGGCTCGGCATGTCCGCGTTGCGCTGCAGGTATTCATCGCGGTCGGCTTCGGTGACCGGCGCTTGCGGCAGCACCCACTCCGACGGCACTTGCTCGCCGTTCCAGATCTGCACGGCGGCCTCGATCGGGGTGCGCCACTGGAAGTTGGAGTAGACCGGGGCGATCGCCGTCATGCCGGTCTCCTGCCACTTGCGCATGAAGCTCAGCTCGTCCTCGCCGACCATCACGGGGTAGTCGTTGCCGGTGTCCTCGAACGCCTCGACCGCCGCGACGGCGCCGTCACCGGCGTCCATCCAGATGCCGTCGACGTCACCGCGCTGCAGGTACTGCGTGACGATGTCCTTGATCGCCGCACCGTCGCCCTCGGTGAATTCGTCTCCGAGGATCTCCAGGTCGCTGTCGGCGAAGATCTCCTGCGCCGCCGCCCACCGGTGTTCGAGCACGTCCACGCCGGGCAGGATCCGCAGCGCCAGGACGGTCGACCCCGGTTCGAGGTTCTCGACCAGGAACTCCGCGCCGTCGGCTCCGTAGGCGTAGCCGCCGATCGGGTGGATGAACGTCACCATGCAGTCGGTGTTGACGCCGCGGTCGAACACGATCACCGGAACGCCGCTCTCGCAGGCCGCCTCCACCGCCGGGGTGAGGGTGGCGGTGGTGGACGGTGAGATGATGATCGCGTTGCAGTCGCCGGCGTCGACGAATGCCTGGATGTCGGAGATCTGCTTGTTGTCGTCGTCGCCCGCGTCGGACACCCGGAACTCACCGATGTCGCCGCTGTCCTTGTAGACCTGAACCTGCTGCTGCATCGTGATCCAGCCGGTCACCCGCCACGGATTGCTCACCGAGGCGTTGGAGAAGCACAGCGTGTTGCCGTCCTGCGCGTATTCGGCGGTGTCGACGTACTCGGGCTCGATGGCCTGCAGCCATGGCTGGTCGGCAGGGCCTTCGGGCTCGATGTCGCGCTGGGCGAGCTGGCGCTCGTACTCGGACTGGACGAACCACTCGTCGGCATCGGATTCCTCGGCCTCCTCTTCGGAGTCGGCCTCATCACCGGCCTCGTCGTCGACCACCTGGTCGACCTCGTCGGTCGAGTCCGCTGGGTCGTCAGTGGTGCACGCCCCGACCGCCAACGCCGCGGCGACCGCCACGACGGATAGAACGCGGGTCTTCCGCATCGTCTTGTCCTCCTCGGTTCATGTCACGAACGTGCTGGTTCCGGACGTGCATCGTCGACGGGTGGCGCGGGCTGCGAACGCTCCCGGGCCGCATAGGCGACCGCGGCGATGATGATCAAGCCCTGTGCGGCAGGCCTGATGGTCGACGGCAGACTGAGCTGGTTGAACAGGGTGAACAGGGCTTCGACGGTCAAGGCGCCGGCCATCGCGGCGATCACCGTTCCCCGGCCGCCACCCAGCACCACACCGCCGAGGACGACCGCCGTGATGGCTGCGAACTCCAGCCCCTCCCCGACCTGCGCGGTCACCCCCGCATAGCCGCCGATGAGCACGGCCGCGAGCGTCGCCATGACACTGGACAGCACGAACGCCGCGGTCCGCACCTGCCAGACCCGCACGCCGGAGAACGCGGCGGCCTGTTCGTTGTCACCCACCGCGATGAGCACGCGGCCGTACGGGCGCCGCATCACCACCACCGCGGCGATCACGACCGCGACCAGGATGAGTAGCGACCACGGCAGCAGCCGGACCACCGGCATCTCGACGCCGCCTCGACCGGGCTGGCGGAACGCCTCGGACAGTGCGCCGGTGGGGGCGCCTCCGGTCCACAGCCGGTTCGCGCCATAGAGCACCAGCATCATGCCCAGCGTGGTGATCAGCGAATGCACCTTGAGCACGGTGGTGATCAGCCCGTTGACCAGCCCGACCAGGACACCGAACACCAGCATCAGCAGCAGGACCGGACCCGTGCGGCTCTCTTCGCCGTCGATCAGCGCTGCGGCGATGACCACTTGCGTGCCCACCAGCGATCCGACCGAGAGATCGAGCTCGCCGGCGACGATCACGAAGTACTGGCCGATGGCCAGGACCACCAGCGGTGCGGCGTTCTTGATGAACGCCATCAGCGACGGCGGCTCCATGAAGCTCGGGTTCATCGCGAAGATGCCCGCGAAGATCACGATGAGCAGGGCGAACACGGTGGCGCTGCCGCCGCCGAACAGCGCGCTGGCCACGCCGGCGACCCTGGAGGCGCCGGAGCTGCGGTGTGCGGGACGCGGGGCGGTCATCGGTCACCTCCGTGCCCGGCCACGACCTGGTCGCCGTCGGCGCCGCCGGCCGTGGAATCCGGCGGGCGGTCCGGGGCCCGACCCGGCCCAGTGCCGCCGTCGTCGCCGTCGCCGCCGAAGCGTGCCCGAGTGGCACGCCGCTCGACCTGCCTGCGGGCATAGATGGCCACCGCGGCGATGATGACCACGCCCCGCAGGACCTCCTTGAAGAAGGGGTCGACCTGCAAGACGTTGAACACGGTGTCGAGCTCGGCCAGGATGAGCACTCCGGCGAGCGTCCCGGCGACCCCGCCCCGCCCGCCCATCAGGAACGTCCCGCCCAACACCACCGCGGCGATCGAGTCGAGCTCGTAGCCGGAGCTGTACACCAAAGCGCTGCCCGTGCCGAACCGGGCCGCGATGAGCAGTCCAGCCACGCCAGCGGCGATGGAGCACAACACATGCGCGGTGATCATCACCCGGCCCGTCCGGATGCCCGACAGCCGGGCCACGTCCTCGCTGCCGCCCACGGCGTACATGTGGTAACCGGTCCGGCTCGTGCGCAGATAGGCGATGCCCGCGGCCATGGCGAGCAACATCACCGCGGCCGACAGCGGCACGAAGCCGATCCGGGTGTAACCGAACTGCCGGAACGCTTCAGGCACGGCGCCGGCCGGGCCCTTGTACCGGGTGTCCAGGTAGCCCTTGATGATCAGGCCCATCCCCAGCGTCGTGATGAACGGATTCACCTTCAACACGGCGATGATCAGCCCATTCGCTAGCCCGATACCGCCGGCCACCAGCACCACGGCAGCGATACCGAGCGGGATCCGTGCAGGGTCGCCGGCCATCGTGGTCGCGCCGATGAGGCTGGACAACGCCATGACGTAACCGACCGACAGGTCGAGCGAACGGCACAGGATGACGAACGTCTGGCCGAGCGCCACGAACCCCAGCAGGCTGGATCGCGACAGCATCTCGACCGTGTTCGCGGTGCTGAGCAGATTCCCACCACTGATCGCGACGATCACCGCACCGCTCACGACCACGCCGAGCAGGGCCATGTACACCAGCTCGGTGGTGCCGAGACGGCGTCGCCGCGACGGCATCGCGGTGGCGGTATCAACCGTTGTGCTCATGACATCGGCCCTCCGGGCACCTGCCCCGTGGCCAGCGCCATCACGGCCTCCTCGGTGGTGCCGCCGGGCAGTTCACCGGCGATGCGCCCGTCGCGGAGCACGATCACGCGATCAGCCATCCCGATGACCTCGGGCAGCTCCGAGGACACCATGAGGATCGCCACGCCGTCGGCGGCCAGCTCACGCATCAAGGTGTAGACGCGATGCTTGGCTCCGACGTCGATACCGCGGGTCGGTTCGTCCAGGACGATGACCGACGGTTCGGTGGCCAGCCACTTCGCCAGGACGACCTTCTGCTGGTTACCGCCGGAGAGAAACCGCACCTCCTGGTCGGGGCCTCGTGCCACGAGGTCCAGCGAGGAGAGGAGGCCGGGGATCCGCCGCGCCCGAGCGGCGGCCCGGCGCGGGTCGACGGCGTCGAGCACCAGCCGGGCGTTGGCCGCCACGGACTGGTTCAGCGCCAGACCCTCGGCTTTGCGGTCCTCGGTGACCAGCGCCAACCCGGTACGCACCGCCTGCCGGGGCGAACGCAGCCGCACGGTGCGCCCGTCGACCTGGACCGTGCCACGGGTGAATCGGGCGATGCCGAACAGGGCATGGGCGATCTCGGTACGGCCACTGCCCTGCAGTCCGGCCAGGCAAGTGATCTCTCCGGCGCGCACCTCGAGGTCGATACCGTCGAGCTGGTCGTTGCCACCGCCGGTGACCCGAAGCCGCACGTCGCCGGGGGCGGTTCCGGGAAGTTTGTCGGGAAAGAACGACGAGATGGGCCGGCCCACCATCATCCGCACCAGCTCGTCCGGGCGAAGCGTCGCCGTGTCGACGGTGTCGACCAGCGCACCGTCCTTGAGCACGGTCACCCGGTCACAGAGGTCGAAGATCTCCTTGAGCCGGTGCGAGACGTACAGGATCGCCACCCCGCGCTCGCGCAGCCGGGCGATGAGGCGGTAGAGCAGGTCGACTTCTTCGTCGGCCAGCGCGGCCGTGGGTTCGTCCATCGAGATGATGCGGGCGTCGTACGACAGCGCCTTGACGATCTCCACGATCTGCTGGCCCGCGACCGACAGCGACCGTACGGGTGCCTGCGGGGTGAGCCAGGTCAGGCCGAGATCAGCGAGCAGCTGAGCGGTGTCGGCGTTCATTCGGCGCGCGTCCACCATCCCGCGCGTGCGCGGTTCGCGCCCGAGGAAGACGTTCTCGGCGACGGTGCGATCCGGCAGCAGGTTGAACTCCTGGAACACCGTGGACACGCGGGCCTGCTGCGCCTGCAGGGGGTGCTCGAACGCGACCGCGGCGCCGTCGAGCTCCACCGTCCCCGAATCGGCCTGGTGCACTCCGGCCAGAATCTTCATCAAGGTGGACTTGCCGGCGCCGTTCTCCCCGACCAGGGCGTGCACTTCGCCCGCGCGCAGATCGAGATCCACACCATGCAGGACACGCACACCGAGGAAGGACTTCGAGATCCCCCGCATCCGCAGGAGGTGAGTGCTCACGGCCGCGCCCCCGCCGGCCGCCTCCGGCGTGCTCGCCGTCATCCGCCCACCTCCACCCACGAGCCGTCGACAGCCGAGGTCACGACCGCCGTCGCGATCCGCGTGGCGCGCAGCCCGTCAGCGAAGGTGGGCAATCCGTCGGGAGATTCGCCCCGTACGGCCGCGGCGGTGTCGGCGGCGAAGGCGTTGAAGCAGTCCTGGTAACCCTGCGGGTGCCCGGCCGGGACGAGTGCGTAGCGCGCCGCGGGAGCGCTGAGCGTGTCCGGGTCACGGACGAGCACGGCGCTGTTCTCCCGCCCGCCCCACCACAGAGTCTCTGGGTTCTCCTGGTCGAAGCTGAGCGTGGCCTGCGCGCCCGACACCTCGAGCAGCAAGCGGTTCTTCCGGCCCGGCGACACCTGGCTGACCACGACCGAGCCAAGAGCACCTCCGGCCGTGGTGAACTGCATGGTCACGACGTCCTCGGTGGCGACGGCGCGGGGTTGCGGATCACCGCGGCGCTGGTTCACCGTCGCCGTGCGCGCACAGACCGCGTCGATGCGATCACCGGTGACGAACTCCAGCAGGTCGCACCAGTGCGAGCCGATGTCGCCGAACGCGCGTGTGGGCCCGCCTAGCCCGGGATCAACGCGCCAGTTGTCGTCGCTCGGATACAGCAGCCAGTCCTGCAGGTAGCTGCCGTGCGCCAGCGAGATCTGGCCAAGATCGCCGCGACGGACCCGCTCACGCGCCTCGCGCACCACGGGATGAAACCGGTAGACGAACGGCACGGTGGCCACCCGCCCGGCGCTGCTGGCGGCCTCGGTCATGGCGGTGGCCGCCGCCACGTCGAGCGCCAGCGGCTTCTCGCACACCACGTGCTTCCCCGCCGCCAACGCGACCTGGACCACCGGCTCGTGCAGGTGGTTCGGCGTGCACACGTGCACGGTGTCGACGTCGACGGAATCGATCAGCTCGGGCAACGTGGCGAAGGCCTGATCAGCGCCGAGGTGGGCGCGGGCCAGTTCAGCGCGCTCGCGGCTGGACCCCACGATGCCGACGACTCGGCCGCCTGCTGCTCGCACGGCGTTCGCGTGCACGCGGCCCATGAATCCGGTGCCGACGATCGCCGCTCGCTGCCCGCCGGCGGCAGGCTGATGTTGGTGGTCTGGGGTCTGCGTTGTGACGGGGGCCACTCCCATGGCCGATGAACCTAGCGGTGACTTTTGTCGCGTGTCAATCAAAAGTTGCGGGCTTGTTGCCAATCTATGGCGTGACGGGCAGACGCAAGACGGATGTGTTTCACTTACTAGATGCTCGAAGATTCAGTCGGTGGCGGCGCCAGCCTGCCGGCTCCACCTCCTGACCTGCTGGCCGATCCGGCAACGGGCGCGACCGTCGCAGGTGCCGGTGGGCTGCTGTGGCTGATGCGTGACGGCATGCCGCGTACCAGGTCCGAACTGGCTGCGGTCACCGGCCTGGCGCGCTCGACCATCGCGCAACGTGTCGACGCCTTGATGGCCGCCGGGTTCATCGGTCCGGCCGGCGAAGCCACGTCCACCGGCGGGCGCCCGCCGACCAGGTTCGCCTTCAACCCCTCCGCCCGGGTCACCGTGGCCGCCGACATCGGCGCCACGCACGGCCGCGTGGCCATCACCGACCTCGCCGGCGACGTCCTGGCCGAGCGGCGCGACGAACTCGACGTCGCCGTCGGGCCCGACCACGTGTTGGACTGGGTGGTGCGCAACTCCTACAGCCTGCTCGACGACATCGGCCGCAGCCCCAGCGACCTGCTCGGTGTCGGCATCGGCCTACCCGGCCCGGTGGAGCACTCCACCGGTCGCCCGGTGAATCCGCCGATCATGCCCGGCTGGGACGGCTACGACGTCGAGGGCTACCTGCGCGAGCGGCTGGGCGTGGCCGCTCTGGTGGACAACGACGTCAACATCATGGCGCTGGGTGAGCATTTCACCCAGTGGCGCGGCTTTCCGCACATGATGTTCGTCAAGGTCGCCACCGGTATCGGCAGCGGCCTGATCAGCGACGGTCGGCTGCACCGCGGCGCGCAAGGCGCCGCCGGCGACATGGGGCATCTGCAGCTGCCGCACAGCGACGACGTCGTGTGCCGCTGCGGCAACACCGGCTGCCTCGAGGCGGTCGCCAGCGGGGCGGCGATCGCCGCCGCCCTCACCGCGGCCGGCATCCCGGCCAGATCCAGCCGCGACGTCGTCGAACTCGCCCGCGGCGGCTCGGTCGAGGCGCTGCGTCTCGTCCGACAGGCCGGTCGCGACATCGGCGAGGTGCTCGCCGCCGCCGTCAGCCTGTTCAACCCGTCGGTCATCGTCATCGGCGGCTCGCTCTCCCATGCCGGCGAGCACCTCATCGCCGGTGTCCGCGAGATCGTCTACCGCCGCTCCCTGCCGTTGGCCACCCAGCACCTGCGCATCGTGCAGTCACGTACCGGCGACCGAGCCGGCATCATCGGCGCGGCGGTGATGGTCATCGACCACGCACTCGCGCCGGCCCAACTCGACACGCTGCTGACGGCGCCGAACGACAGCTAACAGCGCTGAAGCCCGGTGGCGATTCGCCTCGTGGCGGCCGGTGTTGCTGGGATCATGAGCCACCACCGGCGCTCCAACGCCGCAGGCGACTCATGAGCGCGATCGACACCAACCCCGAGCCCCGCGGGCGCGGTGCGCCGCACCCACGTGGCACGCTGAATGTGACCTGACGCGCCCGCTTTGCCCTGGTTTGTGGAACGCTTCAACGTGCCACGCAGCAACCTCAGGCCCATCACCACGACAATTCGCCTCGCGACGGCCTGTGCCGCTGGAGATCATGAGCCACCACCGGCCCTCCAACGCCGCAGGCGACTCATGATCGCACTCAGCGCGCCTGCGCACCACCCGCTGTCAGTGCTACGAGCCACAGGTAGCTCAGCCGTGCAGGCGAGCGCGTACCTCGGCGTACGGCTCCCGGATCTGGGCCGAGTCGGCCTCGGGCTCGACGGTCGTGTCGACCTCCAACGGCCATTCCGGCGGCGTCTCGGTACCGGCCAGCGCCCACGCCGCCTGCCGGGCGGCTCCGCGGGCGACGTACTCGGCGGCGGCCGGGACGACGACGGGCACCCCGAAGACGTCGGCCGCCACGGTCCGCACGGCCGCCGACTGGGCTGCGCCGCCGACCAGCACGATGCGCTCGACTGCCACGTCATGGGCCCGCAAGGCGTCCACGCCGTCGGCCAATCCGCACAGCATGCCCTCGATCGCAGCGCGCGCCAGCATCGGCTGCGTCATGTTCGCCCGCGTCAGGCCGGTCAGTGTTCCGGTGGCATCCGGCAGATCCGGTGTTCGTTCACCGTCGAGGTAGGGCAGGAACACCAACCCGCCCGAACCCGGCGGCGCCTGCATCGCCAGCCGATCGAGCCCGGCCAGGTCGGTCCCCAGCATCGTCGCCGTCGCCGACAACACCCGGGCCGCGTTGAGCGTGGCCACGAGGGGCAGGTGCCGCCCGGTGGCGTCGGCGAAACCGGCGACGATGCCGGTCACGTCGGTCACCGGCCAGTCGGAGACGGCGAACACCGTGCCGCTCGTACCCAGCGACACGACGACGTCGCCGGGTTCGAGCGTCAATCCCAGCGCCGCGCCCATGTTGTCGCCCGTACCGGGCGCGACTACCGCGTCCGACGGCGTCACGCCGACGATCTCGGCCGGCGAAGCGACGCGCGGCACGTCGAGACTCCGACCGAAGGCGAGCTCGAGCAGATCGGGCCGGTACGACTCCGTGGCCGCGGACCAGTAGCCGGTGCCGGACGCGTCGCCGCGGTCGGTGGTGGCTTGCGTCGGGCGCCCGGTCAGCTGCCAGGTCAGGTAGTCGTGCGGGAGCATGACCCGCTCGACACGGGCGGCGTTGGCAGGCTCGTTCGTCGCCAGCCAGCGCAGCTTCGTCACGGTGAAGCTGGCGACGAGCACGAGCCCGACGGCGTCAGCCCAGGCCTGCGGCCCGCCGAGTTCGTGGGTGAGCTCGCGCGCGGCACCGGCCGAGCGGGTGTCGTTCCACAGCAACGCGGGCCGCACGACCTCGTCGTCAGCGTCGAGCACGACCATGCCGTGTTGCTGCCCGCCGACGGCGACAGCGTCGGCGCGGTCGAGCAGCCCGTCGCCCGCCTTCTGCAGCGCCTCCCACCAGGCCCGCGGATCGACTTCGGTGCCGTCGGGGTGATCGGCGCGACCGGTGCCGACGACGGCGCCGGACTCGGCATCGGCGAGCACGACTTTGCACGACTGTGTGGACGAGTCGATTCCTGCCACCAGAGTCATGCGGGTCATCATGCCTGGTTCGTACCGCGTCGCGGGAGTGGGGCAGGCGGCTAGTTCGCTGGCGCGGCCGCCCGGCTGTAGGCCTCGCGTAACGCACCGAGGAACGTCTCCACCGGCTGTGCACCGGCGACGCCGTGCGTGCGGCCCAGCACGAAGAACGGCACGCCGTTGGCGCCCAGCTGGGCGGCTTCACGGATCTCGGCCCGGACGTCGTCGGCGAACTCATCGGAAGCCAGCACCCGGCGGGACTCGTCGGCCGGAACGCCGACGTCGCCGGCCAGCCGCACGAGAGTGTCGTGCTCGCCCAGGTTCTCACCCTCGACCAGGTGCGCGGACATCAGGCGTTCGTGCAGGGCCGGCCCCGCGCCGTGACGACGGGCCAGGTGGGCGAGGCGATGCGCGTCGAAGGTGTTGGCGACCTTCGCGCGGTCGAGGTGATACTCGAGCCCGTCGCCAGCCGCCACCGCTGTGACGTGGTCGGTCATCGCCCGTACCCGCTCGGCGTCGCCGAACTTGCGGCGCAGGTATTCGTGCATGTCGCCCGTGGCGCCTGGAGCAACCGAAGGATCCAGCTGGTAGCTGCGCCAGATGATGTCGACGTCATCGGCGTGCTCGAACTGCTTCAGCGCCGCCTCGAGACGCCGCTTGCCGATGTAGCACCACGGACAGACGAAGTCGGACCAGATCTCGATCAGCACGTCACTGCCCTTCCGGTGACTCGGCCGAGGGCGCGATGGCGCACGAGCCGTCGGCACACCACGCCGATCCGGAGTCGGACGAACTGTCGATCAGGATCAGGCCGGCGCCGATGGCGGCCGAGGCGTTCTCGTCCGGACCGGTCCGCTCGACCGGGACTCTGTGTTCGACCAACCTGACCTCCAGAGGCGCGACGTGTGTGCTCACCGAGATCAGCATCGCCGCGTGCTCGGCTATTCCGCCGCCAGTCAGTACGGTGATGCTGATATGCTTAGGCATATGCGCACGACGGTGAATCTCCCGGACGAGCTCTATCGCGCGGTCCGGGTCAAGGCAGCCGAGGAGGGCCGCACCGTTACCTCCATCCTCGAGGAGGCGCTACGCAAGGTCCTCGCCGAGGCAGCAGACGAGCGGTCTGCTTACCGGGTGCGTCCGCTGAAAGGCGACACGACGGCAGCCGACGATCTACCCCTCGACGACAACGCGGCCATGCGCGACCTCATGGAAGACGACGACGCGTGATCATCCCTGACGTCAATGTGCTCGTGCACGCGTGGTGGGCGGATTCACCCGAACACGAGCGCGCTCGTCGGTGGCTCGAGAACGCCGTGGCCGCACCCGACGTCGTCGGCGTGTCGGAACTCATCTTGAGTGGAGCAGTCCGCGTACTCACTCACCCGCGCATCGCCGGCGGGGCTTTCACCAGCGCCGACGTAGTGGAACGCGCAGACGACCTCCGGCGGGCCAAGGGCGTCGTTCCCGTCCGCCCCGCGGGCCGGCACTGGGACATATTCCGCTCGTTATGCATGCGGCTCGGTGCGACCGGCGACGTCGTGCCGGACTGCTACCACGCCGCGCTGGCGCTGGAGAACGACGCGACGTTCGTCAGCACGGACCGGTTCTTCAAGCGTGTCGACGGCCTCGACTGGCAGCCACCGTGGTGACCGTGCGCCGTCGGCAGCTCAGCGTGCCGCGATCACCCGGAACACCACGGCCAGCTGCGCGGCCCGTGGGCGCAGGACGTACCGCGGCAACGGGCCGGGACCGCACGATCCGCTGCCGATCCCGTGCTGGGCGATGTCGAGGTTGACGTACAGCCGGGCGCTGCGCACCAGGTCCACCGGATGCGCTGCGGCATCCAGCGCCTCGCTGGTCCAGCGCCGCACCGTGAAACCGAACGACGGGTCGCCGTCGAAACCGATACCTGCTCCGGTGTGCGCATCGGTCAGCTCCACGCGCCGCACATCGATACGGTGGCCGTTCTCCTGCGGATGCACGTACGGCGTCTGCATACCATCCACGGTCGTGGTGAACCGGCCCATCCGTGCGGCCTGCCGGGTGTCGGGGTACGCCTCGCCGGGCCCGTAGCCGTACCAGCTCACCTGGTCGAACGACGCGGGAATGGCCAGACGCAGCCCGAGGCGGGGCAACGGAAGGTCCGGCCACACGCCGTCGGGCTCCACGTCCAGCTCCAGCCGTACGGCGTCGTCGGATACGCCGGTCCAGCGATACGTCGCGTTGAGCCCGAAGGCACGCCCGGCCGGGGCCACCCGCGTACGCACGACCACGGCGGTGCCGTCGACTTCGACCGCATCGGTGCGGTGGCGCATCCGGTGCAGCCCGACCTTGCGCCACGACGCCGCCGGACTGTCCGCCTGGACGCTGTCGTTGTCGGTTGGTGCTCGCCAGACTTCCAAGCGTGGACCCTCGGTCTCGATTCCGCCGAGACTGACCAGCACCCCGGTGTCCGGGTGGAACGACGCGGGGCCGACCCCCGGCGGATCGATTCGTGCCGCACCCACTGGCGCGACTCCGGTGGGCGAAGAGGTCGCGGCGGCGAGCCGGACCTGTCCCCACGCGACCTCGTGACCGGCCGGCGCCCACGCCGTGTCCTTCGCCAGCGTCGCGCGCACGGTCAGCCACGTGTCGCCATGCGTGTCCGGCTGCGCGGGCGCGGGGACCGCCACCGACTCGCCCGCGGCGACGACGGGTACGTCGAGGTCACCCCGCGCGATTTCGTGCCCCTCTTCCTCGATCAGCCAGCTGAAGCTCAAGTCGGCGGTGTCGGCGAAATCGCGCAGATTCGTCACCGTGACGGTGCCCGCATCGGGGTCGGCAGCGATGCGTACCGGCTCGATGATCTTCGCGAACTCCACCAGTCCGGGTGACGGCGTCCGGTCCGGAAAGACCAGGCCGTCGGCGATGAACGTGCCGTCGTGCAGCGGTTCGCCGAAGTCGCCGCCGTACCCGAAGTACTCTCGCCCCGACGCGTCGCGGGTGCGAACGCCGTGGTCGATCCACTCCCAGACGAAGCCGCCTTGGCACCGCTCGTAGCGCTCGAACAGCTCGCGATACTCCAGCAGCCCACCGGGGCCGTTGCCCATGGCGTGGGCGTACTCGCACAAGATGAACGGCTTCGCCCGCCGGGCGGCATCCAGGGCTGGGTCGTCGAGCGGCTCTTCGGCCCGCCGGCCGATCGCGTCCACCTCGGCGTGGGGGGCGTACATCCGGGAGTAGACGTCGGAGCACACGGTGGTGTGGTCGCCTTCGTAGTGCACCGGACGCGACGGGTCGCGGTCACGAGCCCAGGCGTACATGGCGCGCAGGTTCGCACCCGTACCGGCCTCGTTGCCGAGCGACCACATGATGATGCTCGGGTGGTTCTTGTCGCGCTCGACCATCCGGGCCATGCGGTCCAGACAGGCCTCGCGCCAGGCCGGGTCGTCCGACGGGTTGGCCCGCCAGTCTTCGAGCTCGAACCCATGAGTCTCGAGGTCGCATTCGTCGATGACGTAGAGGCCGTACTCGTCGCACAGATCGAGGAAGCGCGGATGCGGCGGATAGTGGCTGGTGCGAACGGCGTTGATGTTGTGCCGCTTCATCAACAGCACGTCGTCGATCATGTCCTGCTCGGTCAGGGCACGACCACGGTCGGGGTGGAACTCGTGGCGGTTCACCCCGCGCAACAGGATGCGCCGGCCGTTGACCTTCAGCAGCCCGTCGGCCACCTCGACGGTGCGGAAGCCGATCCGCAGCCGCATCCGCTCGGCTTCGGTGACGACCTCGCCGTCGTACAGGCGCGGTGTCTCGGCCGACCACGGCTCCACCGCGGCGACGTGGATCTCTTCACCGGCGGCGGCATCGATACCGAGCTCCGGGACGACGACCCGCGTCGCCGCTGCGCCGACGGTGTCGACCCGCAACCCGCCGGCGCCCGTCCGGTGGTCGTAGGTGGCGTGGACGTGAACGTCATCGATCCCGCCGACCGGGCGCGCGAGCAGAGTGACGTCGCGGAAGATCCCCGACAGCCACCACATGTCCTGGTCTTCCAGGTAACTCGCCGCCGACCACTGATGCACCCGAACCGCCAGGACATTGCGCTCGCCGAGGCGGACCTGCTCGGTGACGTCGAATTCCGACGGCAACCGGCTGCCGGTCGCGAAACCGAGCTCGGTGCCGTTCAGCCACGCTGTGAACTGCGAGTCCACGCCGTCGAACCGCAGCACCACACGATGCCCGTCCCAGCCGACCGGGACGCTGAAGACATGGCGGTACTCGCCCGTGGGGTTCTCGGCCGGCGGGCGCGGCGGGTCGAGCGGGAACGGGTAGACGATGTTGGTGTAGGCCGGTGCGCCATAGCCGCACAGCTGCCAATGCGCCGGTACCGGCAGGTGCGCCCACGCGGAGTCGTCGAACGACTCGCGCCAGAAACCGTCGGTCCCCTCGTGCGCCGTGGGTGCCCACCGAAACCGCCACGTACCGTTCAGTGACATCGCCGGTGCGTCCGAGCTGGCCGTGGCGCGCGGCGGCAACGTTCCGGCGGAGGGACGATGATCAGCGAGGTGGCGGGCGGTTGTGGGCAAGAAGACTCCTCCGGCGGAACCGTTCGGCAACGGCGGACGGCTGTCGGACCGATGAGTCATACTGAATCATGTCCGGAGACGTTCCCCATGTAGCGGGTGATGCCGTGAGCGCTGAGCCGCTGCCCGACTGGTTGCGCCCGCCGCCCGGTGGATTCACCGCTGACGATCTCGATCGGCTCCCCGACCTGCCACCACACACCGAGCTGATCGACGGGAGTCTCGTCTTCGAGAGCCCGCAGACCGCGTTTCATTCGATTGCCGTTGATTTCCTGACCGGTAAGCTGCGCCGTTCGGCTCCGGCGTCGCTGCGGGTACGACGCGAGATGACGATCACGCTCGGCCCACGGCAGCGACCAGAACCCGACATTGTCGTCGTCGACGCCGCAGCGAGCGGCATGGATCGAACGACTTACGAGCCCGAAGACGTCGTACTCGCTGTCGAGGTCGTCGCCGCCGAGTCGCAGGAACGCGACCGCAAGCGCAAGCCGCAGCTTTACGCCGAAGCTGGCATCCGGCACTTCTGGCGAGTCGAGAACATCGACGGTCGGCTCACCGTCTACGTCCACGAACTCGATCCCGCCACACGCACCTACACCGTCACCGGAATCCATCACGACCAGCTCAAGCTCACTGTGCCGTTCGGCATCGACATCGACCTCACCGAGATCGACCAGCTCTGAGTTCTCGCCCGCGCCGCGACCGGTACAAGGGGCCTCAGGTCACGCCGAGGCCACGTTCACGTAGGTCGCGACGGTGCTTCTCCAGGGCCATCAGTTCACCGAACAGCCGGTTGTACACCTCGACCTGGGCCGATGGGTCGGTACGCTGCAACTTCGCCTTGAGCGCGACCAGCTGCCGAGACACCCACACCTCGTGCAGGCGGAGGATCACCGACTCGACGTAGCGCGGCAGCGCCACGTCGTCGGCGGGGACGGCCTCGACGGCGAGCTCGGTCAGCACCTGCCTGATGGCGTCGTCGGGAGCGCGACTCAGCAGGTCGTCGACCCACTCCCGGCCGCCGGCCTGGGTGGCACACCCGCCGGCGGCGCTCACGGCCTCGCGCACCGCGCGGTAGACCGGTGAGAGGAACGCCTCGGCTTCGATCTCGTCGAACGTCGGCCCCGCCAGCGCCGGGCGCTGCACCACCACCCGTAGCACCTCACGCTCCAGCGCGAGCGTCTGCGGGTCGACGTTGCCGTGCACCGGGATGCCCAGAGCCTGCTGGCCCTCCAGCGGCGGCGGTGCCGGTCGCGTCGACGTCCGCTGCGGGGTGCCGGACAAGCCACGGACCCGGCGCACCACCGACATCTCGTCCGGTGCACCCACCCAGCCGGCGAGCCGGCGAGCGTACTCGTCACGCAGTGCCCGGTCGCGGATCCGCGCCACCAGCGGCACCGCCCGCTCCAGTGCTTGCGTTCGCCCTTCGGCGTAGTCGAGATCGAACTCCTCGACGATGGTGCGGATGGCGAACTCGAACAGCGGGCGTTGCCGCGCGACCAGCTCACGCACGGCGGCATCACCCGAGCGCTGGCGCAGCTCACAGGGGTCGAGCCCGTCCGGATCGATGGCGACGTAGGTCTGCCCGACGAAGCGCTGGTCACCCTCGAACGCGCGCATCGCCGCCTTCTGCCCCGCTGCGTCACCGTCGAAGGTGAAGATCACCTGTCCCCGGTACTCGTCCTGGTCGCGGAGCAGCCGCCGCAACACCCGGGCGTGGTCCTCCCCGAAAGCGGTGCCGCACGTGGCCACCGCCGTGGTCACCCCGGCCAGGTGGCAGGCCATCACGTCGGTGTACCCCTCGACGACGACGGCCTGCGACGTCCGAGCGATCTCCTTCTTCGCCAGGTCGACGCCGTAGAGCAGGTGACTCTTCTTGTAGATGGGTGTCTCGGGGGTGTTCAGGTACTTCGCGTCGATGCGGTCGTCGTCGAACAGTCGCCGCGCGCCGAAGCCGACCACGTCGCCGAGCAGGTCGCGGATCGGCCAGATCAACCGGCCGCGGAAGCGGTCGTACGGCGCGTTGCGGCCTTGGGCCACGAGCCCGGCCATGATCAGCTCTTCGTCGGTGAAGCCCTTCTGCCGCAGGTGCCGGCGCAGGACCTCGCCACCTTTGGGGGCGTAGCCAACGCTGAACGTTTCAGCGGCGCTCTTGTCGAACCCGCGCTCGTCGAGGAACTGCCGGCCGGCCACCGCCTCGGGAGAGCTCGCCAACGCGTCAGCATAGAACTCCGCCGCGATTCGGTGCGCCTCGACGAGGCGGGTGCGTTGTTCACGGTTCTGCCGCGGCGCGCTGCCACCCGTGGACTCCTCGTAACGCAGCTGCAGACCGACCTTGTCGGCGAGGCGCTCGACGGCCTCGGTGAACGACAGCTGGTCGTACTTCTGCACGAACGTGATGACGTCGCCACCTTCGCCGCAGCCGAAGCAATACCACATGCCTCGCTGGGGGGTGACGTGGAACGACGGCGTCTTCTCGTCGTGAAAGGGGCACAGTCCCTTCAGCGACCCACCGCCGGCGTTACGCAGAGCGACGTACTCGCCGAGGATCGCGTCGACCCGAGCCCGTTCGCGCACCGTCGCGATGTCTTCGTCCCGGATGCGTCCCGCCACGCGGCTGAGTCTACGTCCGTCGCGCGGTCGATACGCCACGGCTGCGCGTGGCACGCTGAAGCGTTCCACAAACCCGGCATTTCGGGCACGTTTACTCACATTCAGCGTGCCATGGGGTCACCTTCACCGTGCCACGCGCCGGAATCGTCAACGCAGGCACGCCGAGCCGATCCGCCGCGAGAGCGGCGTGGCGAATTATGCGGTCGAGCACCACGTCCGGGTGATACATCGCTTCGGCTCCCGTCCACCGCACGACCACGAAGCCGGCCTCCTCGAGGCGTAGCTGTCGCTGCTTCTCCTCCACCAGGACCCGCTCGGCCGGCCGCCAGGCTTGGTCGGTGTATTTGATGCGACCATCGACCTCACCGACCAGCCGGAACCGGCGCCAGAGAAAGTCGACCCGGACGCCCCCGGCGCCGGAGCCGAGCACCCACGCATTGCACTCCGGGAGCGCAATGCCGGCCTGGACGAATGCCGCGTACGACAACGACTCCGCCGGAGACTCCCGAGCGCCGTTCGCCCACGCGCCGACCAGGCATGCCTGCCGCCCGCCGCTCCAGCGCGCCATCCGCGCGGCGATGCCGGACAGCTCACCAGGACCGACGGCGCCGCGGCGCAGACCTGCGTCGGCGACGGCCAACCCTGCGGCGAAGCCGAACTCCCGCGCCACGTCCAGCGCCGCACGCGCCGGACGCGCGGCGGGTACCGCGCGCAGCACCGTCACGTCGGTCGGCTCGACCGAGGCGGTACGCAATCGGAGGCCGGGCAGCGCACGACGGCCGTGCCAGCGCCGCGGCAGCGTGAAGACCACGTCGCCCGGTTGTCCGGCAGGGACGGGAAGGTCAGCGAGTAACGCCGCGGAGTAGCCGGCCGCCCACCCTCGTTCACCGAGGGCATGCCACGCCGCACAGACCTCGATGGCATGCCGGGCAGCCGCCCGGCCCTCGGATTCTCGCCACAGTTCCGCGTCGCAATACACGCCGCGACGAAGCCGCACGAGCGAGCCGGTGGCGACCGCGTGCCGCAGCGCTCCTGGCGACATGCCGCGCGCGGCGAGCGCCTTCGTGGTGTGAACTCCGCGGATCCCGATCATGGTGAGCCAGCATGCCGAAGCGGGACCCGACGGCGCAGATCGCTGTCCACAGGCTCGTGGCGCCGCTGTCGCGTGGCACGCTGAAGCGTTCCACAAACCCGGCATTTCAGGCCCGTTTACTCACATTCGGCGTGCCACGTGGTCACCTTCACCGTGCCACGCACGCATCGACGGGCGCTGGGTACGTCTCCCCCATGCCGGAGCTCCCCGACGTCGAAGGGTTCCGCCGGACGCTGCGACGCGCCGCGGGCCGCACGCTCGAACGGGTCGACGTCCTGGACGGCGGCGTGCTGCGCGACGTCAGCGCCGCCGAACTTCGTGACCGGCTGGACGGCGCCGTGCTGGCCACACCCCGGCGCCACGGCAAACACCTCGTCGCGCCGTTGCGCGCGCCGGGCCGACGCCACCGGTCCACCGAGCCCAGCATCCTGTTCCACTTCGGCATGACCGGTGCGCTGACCTGGGTCACCGACGACTCAGCGCGGCACCGGCACGACCGCGTCGTCTTCGTGACCGACGGCGGTGAGTTGCGTTATCGCGACATGCGCAAGCTGCAGGGCATCCGACTCGCCGGCGACGATTCCGCCGTCGACCGTGTGTTGGCGCGGACAGGTCCCGATGCCGCTTCGGTGACGGTGGAGGAGTTCACCGAACGCCTGGCCCCGACCCGCCGTCAACTCAAAGCGGCCCTCATGGACCAGGCCGTTCTCGCCGGCCTGGGCAACCTCCTGGTCGACGAGATCCTCTGGCGCGCTCGTCTGCACCCGAGAACCACGACGGCAGATCTGGGCGACACCGACTACCGGCGCCTGCACGCCCGGATGATGACGACGTTGCGCCAAGCGTCGCCGACGGGGCGAGTACCGGACCATGCCGGGTGGCTCACCGGGCGCCGCGACCAGCCCGGCGGTTCGTGCCCGCGCTGTGGCGCGTCGTTGGCTCGCGGTCGCGTCGCCGGTCGCGCGACCGTGTGGTGCCCGCGCTGCCAGCCGGCTCAACCGACGAGCCGGGCGTGCAGCGTGTAGGCCGACCCGTCGGTCAGCGAAGCCACTTGATCGACGATCACCCGCAACCGGTGCGCGTCGTCGCCCGCGGCCTGCCACGCTTCTCTAAAGCTGGGTTCCAGCCCTTCCGGCGCCCGCAGGCGCAACGTCGCCACCAGCTCCTCCACCAGTTCGCGTTGGCGGCGGTACACCGGCGCCCGGTCCTCGGCGGTCATGACATAGACCGCCGCGAGGCCCTTGAGTACGGCCACCTCGACGCGAGTGTCGCGCGGCACCTCGAGGTCGGCGGCGTAGCGAGTCAGTTGGCCGCTGCCGTGGCGGGCATGGGTGGCGTGCTCGGCGGCGTCGCAGAACCGGCCGATCAGCTGGCTGGTCATGTCCTTCAGCGCCGCCAGCGCCCGCAACCGACCGTCGTATTCGCCGACCCAGTACGGCAGCGCGCGTAGTCGGTCCAGCCCGGCGAGGATCTCGTCGGAGTCCGCGTCGTCCAGGTACCACTGCCGGGTCAGCTCCGCCACGCGCGCGCGTTGCTCCGCGTCGCCCAGCCGGGCACCAAGGTCGATCCGGCCGGCGACCACGGCGTCCTCCACGTCGTGCACGCTGTAGGCGACGTCGTCGGCGAAGTCCATGACCTGCGCTTCCAGGCACCGTCGGCGGCCGTTCGAACCACTGCGCAGCCACTCGAACACTTCGGCGTCGTCGTCGTAGACGCCGAACTTCGGGCCGTCGGCGGCCGCACGCCGCCACGGGTACTTGGTCGCGGCGTCGAGACCGGCCCGGGTGAGGTTGAGCCCGGCCGAGCGACCGTCCGGGTGCGCTGCTTTCGCCTCCAGCCTGGTCAGTAGGCGCAGCGTCTGGGCGTTGCCTTCGAACCCGCCGATGTTCGCCGCGATCTCGTCGAGCACCTCTTCGCCGTTGTGCCCGAACGGCGGATGCCCGAGATCGTGGGCGAGGCAGGCGGCATCGACGACGTCGGGGTCGCACCCCAGCGCCTTGCCGAGCTCGCGGCCGACCTGCGCTACCTCGAGCGAATGCGTGAGTCGGTTGCGCACGAAGTCGTCGCTGCCAGGTGCGACGACCTGGGTCTTCGCCGCAAGCCGGCGTAGTGACGCCGAATGCAGCACCCGCGCGCGATCACGTTCGAACGCGGTGCGCCGAGCGCGCTTGGGCGGCTCAGGAGCCCATCGTTCACGATCGGCCTCGTCATACCCGGTAGTCACGGCTGCGAGGTTACGCTCTGCACCATGTCCTCATCGCTGCGGTACGTCGTCGTCGGCGGCGGGATCGTCGGCGCGGCCATCGCCCGGGCACTCACCCAGACCGACGAACGCGCGAGCGTCACGGTGCTGGAGAAGGAGCCGGCACCTGCGATGCACCAGACGAGCCGGAACAGTGGCGTCGTCCATGCCGGACTCTACTACACGCCGGGCTCGGCCAAGGCGCGGTTCTCTCGCCGCGGGGTCGGGCTGCTGCGAACGTACTGCGAGCAGAAGGGGCTCACCTACGACGCGTGCGGCAAACTCCTCGTGGCGCTCGATGAGCGTGAACGGCAGCGGATGGACGACATTCACGCGCGCGCGACGGCCAACGGTGTGCCGGGAGTACGACTGCTGACCGGGCCGGAATTGGCCGAGGTGGAGCCGCATGTCCGCGGGATAGCCGGGTTGCATTCGCCGACGACGGCGATCGTCGACTTCGCCGAGATCGCGACGACGATGCTCGCCGACGCCATCGCCGCTGGGGCTGAGGTGCGCACCGGGTTCGAGGTGTGCGGATTCGATCAGTCCGCGACCGAGGTCGTGGTGCATGCGCGCCGTGGCGACGCGCTCGCCGCTGATCACGTGGTCGTCGCTGCGGGCCTGCAATCCGACCGCCTCGCTCGCCTGGCCGGCGCCGACGAGTTCCCGCGGATCGTGCCGTTTCGCGGCGAGTTCGCGCTGCTACGGCCCGAGCGTCGGGCTCTGGTGCGCGGGCTGGTGTATCCGGTGCCCGACCCCCGCTATCCGTTCCTCGGTGTGCACCTGACCCGCCGCGTCGACGGCGAGGTGATGGTCGGCCCGAACGCCGTCCTGGCGCTGGCTCGCGAGGGGTACCGGCGCCGTGACATCGACGTCGGCGAAATCCGCAGGCTGATCGGCTGGGGCGCGTTCCGCCGGTTCGCCTGGCAGAACCGCCGCACGGCGATCCGGGAGATGTACAGCTCACTGAACCCGCGGGCCTTCGCTGCCGCGGCGCGGCGCTACCTTCCCCAACTCGACGCCGGGGACTTGGTGCCGGCCCGGTCAGGTATCCGGGCGCAGGCGATGGATGCCGACGGCACCTTGGTCGACGACTTCCGGGTCAGCCGTCGCGGCCGCATCATGTGCATTCGTAATGCTCCCTCGCCGGCGGCGACCGCCAGCCTGGCCATCGCCGACGACGTCGTCGCCGAGTTGCGCGGCGGTGCCTGACACCCGGAGATGCCGCGCCGCCACCCGGTCCGAGCAGCCGAAAGCCCGCCGGCAGCTGTCACGACGAACGTCGCGTGAGCTGCCGACGGGCTGGGCCGATCAGCGGGTTTCTCGGTGGATTACGACTGAGCGCCCGTCCGCCGCAATCGCAGGATCGCGAGCGCACCGCCCACGAGTGCCAGGCCGACCATCAGCAGCAGTGCTGGCGAGGTGCCGGTGTCCGGCAGGTCAGGCTCGTCGGTTTCGGTGGGACTCGGTGTCGGAGTCTCCGTCGGAGTCGCGCTCGGCGTCTCTGTCTCGGTCGGAGTCTCGGTGGGAGTCTCCGTCGGAGTCTCGGTCGGGGTCTCCGTCGGAGTCTCGGTGGGAGTCTCCGTCGGAGTCTCGGTGGGAGTCTCCGTCGGAGTCTCGGTGGGGGTCCCGGTGGGGGTCTCGGTCGGGGTCTCCGTCGGCTTCGCCGGGTGGTACTTGCAGACGGTGTAGTTGCTGATCTGGGCGGGCTTTCCGGATGCGTTCACCGGCGCGTGCAGGTGCGTGAGGTCCGGGCCGAGGAACAGGTTCGTCTGCGGACCGCCCTTGACCAGCACCGCGAGGTCGATGCCGAGTCGTTCGCCCTCAGCGGTCAGCACGACGTCGAGCTGCATGTTGTCATCGGACAGGTCGACGGTGAACCACGAGTGCTCGAGGATGTCCGGAACGTCCCGGCTGCCCTCCCAGAACACGTCGGGAACGAGCCCTTCACACGACTTGACGTTGCCGTCAAGGGTCTGGTCCGGCTCGGCATGGTCGGCCGCGGCCGGCAGCGTCCCCAGAGCGAACGCCCCGATCACGGCAGCGGGCAAGAGTGCACGAATGTAGGCAAAGCGGCGCACAAAGGCCTCTCAGGTATCAAAGGTGAGATCTCGATGGAAGCAGACCGAACCGTACCGACCCGGTCACGCCGACACAAGATTGATCAATAACGATTCAGGCACTTTCACCGTGACGCACGTGCGGGCTGGTCAGAGCCGCGCGACCCGCCTCGAGCCGAGCCACCGGAACCCGGAACGGCGAGCACGAGACGTAGTCGAGTTTGATCGACTCGAAGAAGTGGATCGAATCAGGGTCGCCGCCGTGCTCACCGCAGATGCCGAGCTTCAACTCCGGCCTGGTCTCCTTGCCCTCCCACGCCGCGATCGACACCAGCCGCCCGACGCCCTCGGCGTCGATCGACTCGAACGGGCTCACACCGAACACGCCGCGTTCGAGATAAGTGGGGAAGATCATCGCCTCGACGTCGTCGCGCGAGAATCCCCACGCCGTCTGGGTGAGGTCGTTGGTGCCGAACGAGAAGAACTCGGCCGCTTCGGCCACCGCGTGCGCCGTCATCGCCGCCCTCGGTAGCTCGATCATCGTCCCGATCGGGAATGAGAGGTCGACGCCAGTCTCGGCCGCCACCTCGGCCACGGTGGCCTCGGCCATGTCGCGGACGGCCTCGAGCTCTTGCACCGCCGCGACGAGCGGGATCATGATCTCCGGGCGCGGGTCACGCCCCTTGCCGCGCAGCTCGGCGGCCGCCTCGGCGATCGCGCGGACCTGCAGGCGGAACAGTTCGGGCACCATGAGGCCCAGCCGCACGCCGCGCATTCCGAGCATCGGGTTCTGTTCGTGCAGCCTGCGCACCTCGGCCAGCAGGGCCGAGGCTTCCTCGTCTCGCTCCCCCTTGGCCTCGGCGACGGCCACGCGCACCGACAGGTCGGTCAGGTCCGGCAAGAACTCGTGCAGCGGCGGATCAAGCAACCGGATCGTCACCGGCAGCCCGTCCATCGCCTCGAGGATGCCGACGAAGTCGTCCCGCTGCAGTGGGCGCAGTTCGTCCAAGCCGGCCTGGCGTTGCTCGTCGGTACGGGCCAGGATGACCCGTTCCACGATCTTGCGCCGCGGCCCGAGGAACATGTGCTCGGTCCGGCACAACCCGATGCCGCCGGCGCCGAGCGCCCGGGCTCGGGCGGCGTCCTCGGCGGTGTCGGCGTTGGCCCGCACGGCCATGCGTCGTCGCCGGTCCGCGTGGTCCATGAAGCGCAACACGGCATCGACGACCTCTTGACGCGCCGGGTCGATCTCGCCCTCAGCCGTGGGCTCGCCGTGCAGCGCGTCGACCACCGCCGACGGCACGACCGGAACCGGGCCCAGGAAGACCTCGCCGGTCCCGCCGTCGATCGAGATCACATCGCCCTCGCGGACGGTTTCGCCGCCCTCGACGGTGAACGCACGGGCCTCAGGGTCCAGGCGTAACGCGTCGACCCCGACCACGCACGTGCGTCCCATCCCGCGCGCCACCACAGCCGCGTGGCTGGTCTTACCGCCACGTGAGGTCAACACGCCGCGCGAGGCGACCATGCCTTGCAGGTCGTCCGGGCTGGTCTCACGCCGAACCAAGATCACGTCGGCACCGGCAGCGGCCCACTCCACCGCTGTCGCCGAGTCGAAGGCGACCTTGCCTACCGCGGCGCCCGGACTGGCCGCCATTCCGCGCGCGATCACCTGGCGCTGGGCCGACGGGTCGAACTGCGGAAACATCAGCTGCGCGAGTTGGGCGCCGGTGACCCGCGACAGCGCTTCGTCGTCATCGATGACGCCCTCGTCGACCAGTTGCCCGGCGATCCGGAATGCCGCCGCGGCGGTGCGCTTGCCGACCCGGGTCTGCAGCATCCACAACGTGCCGCGCTCGATGGTGAACTCGATGTCGCACAGGTCGCGGTAGTGACGTTCGAGTGTGGCCATGATGCCCAGCAGAGAGTCGTAGGACGCCCGGTCCAGTTCGGCCAGTTCGGTCAGCGGCAGCGTGTTGCGGATACCGGCGACCACATCCTCACCTTGGGCGTTGGGCAGGTAATCGCCGTACACCCCTTGCTCGCCGGTCGCGGGGTCACGCGTGAAGGCCACCCCGGTTCCGGAGTCCGGGCCCAGGTTGCCGAAAACCATCGTGCAGACGTTGACCGCGGTGCCGAGATCGTCCGGGATCCGCTCTTGACGACGGTAGAGGCGGGCACGCTCGGTGTTCCACGAGTCGAAGACCGCCCGCACGGCGAGCTCGAGCTGGCGGTGCGGGTCCTGCGGGAAGTCTTCGCCGCACTCCCGGTGGACGATCTTCTTGAACTGCTCCACCAGCGCACGCAGGTCTTCGGCGCCGAGCTCGACGTCGGACTCCACGCCGCGGTCGGCCTGCATGGCCTCGATCGCCTCGGAGAAGTGGTGGCCCGCGACTCCCAGGACCGTCTCGCCGAACATCTGCACCAGGCGCCGGTAGGAATCCCAGGCGAAGCGGTCGTCGCCGGAGCGCTGGGCCAGGCCGGTCACCGACACGTCGGTCAGCCCGACGTTGAGCACGGTGTCCATCATTCCGGGCATCGAGAACTTCGCGCCCGAGCGCACCGACACCAGCAGCGGGTCGTCGGGGTCGCCGAGGCGTTTTCCGGTGCGCCGCTCGAGCTCGCTCAACTGGGCCGAGACCTGCTCGGCCAGTTCGTCCGGCTCGCGTCCGGTCGCGAGGTAGTGCCGGCACGCCTCAGTGGTGATGGTGAACCCCGGTGGGACCGGCAGCCCCAGCGAAGTCATCTCGGCGAGGTTCGCGCCCTTGCCTCCGAGCAGATCCTTGTCGTCCTTGCTGCCCTGCGAAAAGTCGAACACGTACTGCGTCACTGTCCGGCCCCCTTGTGTGCGGATCCCGTGCGCACCATTGCGCGACTTGTGACGCGGAGCCTAGTGAGCAGCGCAGTTGTCCCGCCTCGACCACTTTCGGACCAATCGTCGCGTGGGCTCGCACGTCAGGCGGTCACCCTGGCCGTGACCGCGGGCGATCTCCGTTTCCATCGTGACTGTGACGTGATGCACAGCACACGAACTGGTACGTACCTGACCGGACCGGATGAACGCCGAAACGGTGTCCCTCAGCACCACAGGTGCATCAGGCAGGGGAACTCAGTCGGCGGGTTCGGATTCGCCCGGCTCGGACCCGCTGGACGAACCGCCGGGTAGGTCCTCGCCGACGGTGTCGCGCAACGTCGTCACGTTGAACACCGCCCAGATGAACACCCCGGCGGCCAGCGCGGAGACGATGATCGTGCCGAACGAGAACTTCGACTGCACGGCCTTGTAGATGACGAACAGGACGGCGACGGTGATCGCGACGGTCTGTAGCACCGGGCGCACGTCGACGGCGGTCTGCGACGCCCAGTCGAGTAGCCCGGCGCGCACCACCGGGGCCTCGGCCGCAACGCCGGAGACCTGCATGCTCAGTACTGCCGCGCCCGGCATCCGCCCGTCCTTCCGTCACGGCTGAAACGAGCGACGTGACCGCCCGTCATCGCCACAGCATAAACGTGGGGACCGCGAGGACACGACGTGATGACCACGTATCAGGACACCCGACGGCGCGATGCGCCCGGCCGCCTGGTGTGATCAACCGCCGGAGATGCCGATTTCGGCGCCGGCGAGCTCGTCGTCCCCGCCGTGCTGGTCGTCCAGCCAGCCGGCGGGTAGGGCCACTTTGCGCGGCGTACCTTGACGCCCGCGTGGCGTACCGAGTTCGGCGACGGGGAACGGCTGATCCGGGTCGAGCTCGCTCAGGAGCTGGTCGAGCTCGTCGAGTCCGCTGACCATGCCGAGCGCGGCTCGCACCTGTTGGCCGACGACGAAGCCCTTGAGGTACCAGGCCATGTGTTTGCGCATGTCGCGCAGGCCGCGGTCTTCACCCATCAGGTCGGCCAGCAGCTGCGCGTGCCGTCGCATCATGGCCGCGACTTCGCCCAGCGTGGGCAACGGCGGAACGGCCCCGCCGGCGAACGCGGCGGCGAGGTCGCGGAACAGCCACGGCCGCCCGAGGCAGCCCCGCCCGATGACGACGCCGTCCACTCCGGTCTCGCGCACCATTCGCACCGCGTCAGCGGCTTCCCAGATGTCGCCGTTGCCGAGCACCGGGATGCTGACGTGCTGTTTGAGCCGGGCGAGGGCGTCCCAGTCGGCAGCACCCGCATAGTGCTGCGCGGCCGTCCGCCCATGCAACGCGATGGCCGCGCACCCGGCGTCCTCGGCGATCCGGCCGGCATCGAGGTAGGTCAGCACATCGTCGTCGATGCCTTTGCGCGTCTTCATCGTGACGGGAATGCCGTACGGCTCACCGGCCTCGACAGCGGCGCGCAGGATGCGCCCGAGCAGGACACGCTTGTACGGCAGCGCCGCTCCCCCGCCCTTGCGGGTCACCTTGGGCACCGGACAGCCGAAGTTCAAGTCGACGTGGGCGACGCCGTAGTCTCCGGCCAGGATCTTCACGGCCTCGCCGACGTAGTGCGGGTCGACGCCGTACAGCTGCACCGACCGCACATCCTCGGCGTCGGCGAACACCAGCATGGACAGCGTCTTCTCGTCGCGTTCCACGATGCCGCGCGAGGTGATCATCTCGCAGACGTAGAGCCCGGCGCCCTGCTCGGCACACAGTCGGCGGAACGCGGCGTTGGTGACGCCGGCCATCGGCGCGAGGACCACCGGCGGATCGACGCTCAGCTCGCCGAGACGCAGCGCGGTGGGCACGCCGTCAAAGGCAGGCGTCGCCGAACTGGGGGCAACGGGGATGGTCGATGTCATGTCGCCACCCATTCTCCCTCATCGCAGCGACCGGCCATGGGCCGTGGACCACTCCGCCTGCAGCGACCGGCCAAGTCTCAGGTGGGCAACCGTTCCGCCAGGTACGACTCCACCCGGTCGAGTCCGACGCGCTCCTGGCGCATCGTGTCGCGATCGCGGACGGTGACCTCGTTGTCCTCGAGTGAGGCGAAGTCGACGGTCACACAGAACGGCGTACCGATCTCGTCCTGGCGGCGATAGCGCCGCCCGATGGCGCCGGAGTCGTCGAACTCGACGTTCCACCGCGCGCGCAGCCGGGTGGACAGGTCGCGCGCCTTCGGCGAGAGGTCGACATTGCGTGACAACGGCAGGACCGCCACCTTGACCGGCGCCAGTCGTGGGTCGAAGCGCAGCACCGTCCGGGCGTCGGCGCCGCCGCGGGCATTGGGCGCATCGTCGACGTCGTAGGCCTCGAGCAGGAACGCCAGCACCGATCGGGTCAGCCCGACCGCCGGCTCGATGACGTACGGGATCCAGCGAGTGCCTTTCTCCTGGTCGTAGTAGCTGAGGTCCTGGCCGGAATGGCGAGAGTGCGTGGACAGGTCGAAATCGGTCCGGTTCGCCACGCCCTCGAGTTCGGCGAACTCCGCCGCGCCGAGTCCGAATCGGTACTCGATGTCGACCGTGCGCTTCGAGTAGTGCGACAACTTGTCATCCGGGTGCTCGTACAGGCGCAGGTTCCCTGCATCGATGCCCAGGTCGACGTACCAGTCCCAGCGGGCTTGCAGCCAGTAGTCGTGCCACGTTTCGTCGGTGCCCGGCTCGACGAAGAACTCCATCTCCATCTGCTCGAACTCGCGGGTCCGGAAGATGAAGTTCCCCGGGGTGATCTCGTTCCGGAATGCCTTGCCGACCTGCGCGATACCGAACGGCGGTCGCCGCCGCGACGAGTTCATGACGTTGAGGACATTGGCGAAAATGCCCTGCGCGGTCTCGGGCCGCAGGTAATGCAGCCCGTCGTCGGAGTCGACCGGCCCCAAATGGGTGCTCAGCAGGCCACTGAACATCCGCGGCTCGGTCCATGCGTCTTTGGCCCCGCACTCAGGGCACGGCTGGTCGCCGGGCCGCCCGGATCCGCCGGGCACCTGGCCGGCAGGCAACTGGTCGACGCGAAACCTCTGGTGACACGCTTGACACTCGGTGAGCGGGTCGACGAAGCGGTCGACGTGACCGGAGGCCACCCAGACCTCACGCGGCAAAATCACCGCGGAATCCAGGCCCACGACGTCGTCACGCTGCTGGACCATGGACCGCCACCATTGCCGGCGGATGTTCTCTTTCAGCTCCACCCCGAGTGGCCCGTAGTCCCACGCCGACCTGGTTCCGCCGTAGATCTCGCCGGTCGGGTAAACGAATCCCCGACGCTTGGCGAGGGACACGATGGCGTCGACGGGCACGGGCACGGGCACTCACTCCAAATCCAGGCGTGACGGCGTCGAGACCGGAACCACTACTATCAGTCGCCCCGGGTCGAGAGTCGAGGGTAAACGAGGGGTCGTCGCATCGATCGAATTCGCCGGGCTCGGATTCATGCCTGTACCTGGTCGGCCAGTCGGACCGAGCCCCGCCCCGCGATTCGCCGCCCCCGGCCGCGCACGGCGACCACAGCCAGGCCCGTGGTGACCGGAACCGCAGCGATGATGCCCAGACCCCCGACCAGGGAGCGCACGATCTCTTGCGCCACGGCCTCGGTGGTGACGGCGTCGAACATCCCCTGGCCCGCGACGCTGAAGACCATCAGCAGCGGCAACGACGCACCCACGTACGCCAGGACCAGCGTGTTCACGGTGGCTGCCACGTGCTCGCGGCCGATGCGCAGCCCGGCGGCGAACAGCGAGCGACGCGAGGCCGCCGGGTCGGCCGCGGCGAGTTCCCACACCGCGGCGCTCTGCGTCACGGTGACGTCGTCGAGCACGCCCAGCGCACCGATCACGAGACCAGCGAGCAGCAAGCCCCGGACGTTCAGGTCGGTGTCGATCGCGCCGAGATACGACGCCGCATGATCGGCGAGACCGGTGAAATTGGCCAGCGACGTGAACACGGTCCCGAGCACGCCGGTGAGCGCCAGACTGATCAACGTGCCGATGAGCGCGACCGACGTGCGGATCGACAGTCCATGCGCGAGATACAGCGTGACGATCATGATGACGGCGGCGCCGACCACGGCGACCGGCAGCGGCTCACCGCCGGTGAGCAATGCGGGCAGGACGAAGACGACCAGCACCGCGATCGATACACCCAGCCCGCCCAGGGCGGCCACGCCCTTCCACCCCGACAGCGCCACCACGGCCACGCCGAACAACACACCCAGCCAGATCAACGAACCGCTGCGCTGGAAATCGAGGACCTCGTACCGGCTGTCCAGGGGCGCCTCAGGCAGGGCACCCAGCACGACGGCATCACCGACGTCGAACTGCGGGGCACCGGTGCCGAACGGCAGGGGCACGACGGCTTCGGTGCCCTCGTCCGGGCCGGACTCGATGCGCACCTGCGCTTCCCGGCACTCCCCCGGCGACTGCGCTGGCCCGTGGCTGTGACCAGAGGTGTTGGAAGGGTCGCGGGCAGTGACGTCAGCGCAGTCGTCGATGGCCACGATGGTCGCGTCGGTACGGACCCCGGACTCGATGCTGGGCGGCTCTCCGGACGGCCAGAGCAGGACGAGCCCGGCGATCGTGGCGACGATCAGCGGAACCAGGACACACAACACCACGCGGCGCATATGCGCAGACGCCGGGGCGGGCGGGCCGTGTGAGTGCAGATGGGCGCCGCTCACGCCGGCTCGCCCCGGTCGTCCGATTCCGCAACCGCCGGCACCGACGCCATGAGCTCGTAGGCCGACGGCTCGTCGACGGCCAGCGACAGCAGCGGCACCGCTTCGACCTTCACGTCGTAGGACGACAGGGCACGCCGATAGGAGCCGACGTTCTTCCATCGACTGGTGATGACCCACAGTGTCGGGTCATCTGCTGCTCTGCCGATGTGGCCGCTGCGCCAACCCGGTCGTTCGGACAGCACCTCGAGAGCGCGGCGCGCGCGATCGACGAACGACTCGGCTTCTTCAGCAGGGACGCGGTACCGCGTGACGACGAGCATCGGACTTCCTTCAGTCGATCGACAGGCGGCGTCGATGCTAGCGGTAGACCGGTGATCATCGCGCTGACGGCGACCGCGTCGACGCCGCGAGTCGGGCGCGGTCAGCCTATTGAGGACCATGTCCGGGCATCACCGTACGATTGGCGAGTTGACGTTCGCCATCGTGACGTCCGAACCGAAGGAAGACCGTGCCACAGAACCGCCGCCAGCCTCGCCGTACCCCGAACCGTCGGCCCGCCGCGCCCGGCCAGGGGTCGCGTGCGCCGCGTCCGGGCGGTTCGCGCCGCCCGGGCCCGCCCGTCCCGCCGGCGCGCTCGAGTGCGCGCGTCCGGCTCGAGGGCTTCAGCTACCCGATTCTGGTCCGGCTGAGTTCCGCACCCAAGTGGCTCATCGGTATCGGTACCGGGGCCGTGCTGCTCGGCGGGCTGCTGGCGCCGCCCCCGTGGGGCCCGGCGCTCCTGGGCCTCGTGGTGCTCTTCCTCGCCTGGCTGCTCACGCTGGCGTGGCCGCGGCTCGACTCGACTGCCCGCTTCGTTCGGTTTCTCGTCGTCGTCGCGCTTGCGGCCGTGGTCGTGGCGCGCGCGTCGGGGTGGATCGCGTAACCGGTCGGCTACGCGGCCGCGCAGCGCGGACACGTGCCGAAGATCTCGATGGTGTGCGACACGTCGGTGTAGCCGTGCTTGTCGGCGACCGTCTTCATCCACCGCTCGACCGCGGGCCCGGCGATCTCGACCGTGGCCTTGCAGGTACGGCACACCAGGTGGTGATGATGCTCCTCGCGCAGGCATCGGCGGTAGACCGCCTCGCCACCGTCGGCGCGCAACACGTCCACCCGGCCGTCGTCGGCGAGCCCTTGCAGGGTGCGATACACCGTGGCCAGGCCTACGCCCACCCCACGCGCTCGCAGTGCGGCATGGAGGTCTTGGGCGCTGATGAAGTCAGCGGTCTCGTCCAGGATCTCGTCCACCGCCGCCCGCTGGCGGGTGCGACGTTGCTCCTTGACCGGCTGATCACTGCCCGCCAATGCGTACCCCACCTTCCTGCTCACCCCGTGGTGCCCACTCTTGGCCATGATAGCCATGTTCAAGCCGGTGGCAGCAGGTTCGCGACACAGGCCCGTTTTGACAATGGTTGTCAATACAGATGAGAATGTGTCCCATGAACATCCGACGCGCGGCCGGCTCTGCGACCGCTGTGGCCTGCGCAAGCCTCGCTTTGGCCGGGTGTGGCTCGTCCGGCTCCTCCTCCACCGACGGCCCGACGGTGCTGGCCTCGTTCTATCCGCTGGCCTTCGTCGCCGAGCGGGTCGGTGGTGATGACGTCACGGTCGAGAACCTCACCCAACCCGGCGCGGAGTCCCACGACCTCGAGCTCACCGCCCGCCAGGTCGGCCAGGTCGCCGATGCCGATCTCGTGGTTTACCTGCAGGGATTCCAGCCTTCCGTCGACGCCGCAGTGGAGCAGAACGCCGAGGGCGCGGCGCTGAACACGGCCGACGTCGTCGAGCTCGAGCACCACGAGAGCGACGAGGACGACGAGCAGCATGACGAGGACCGCGATGAACACGGCGATCACGACCACGGTGACCTCGACGGCGACCCGCACATCTGGCTGGACCCGACCAATCTGGTCAGCATTGCCGACGCCGTGGCCGAGCACCTCGCCGAGATCGATCCGGACCATGCTGAGCGCTACCGGGCCAACGCCGACGAGCTGGCGGCCGAGCTGAACCAACTCGACAGCGAGTTCGCCGCCGGGCTGGAGCAATGCGAGCGCGACACGATCGTCGTCGCCCACGAGGCCTTCGGTTACCTCGCCGACCGCTACGGGTTGCATCAGGTGGGTATCGCGGGTCTCGATCCCGATGCCGAGCCCTCGCCGGAGCGCGTGGCCGACATTCACGAGATCGTCGAGGCCGAGGACGTCACGACGATCTTCTACGAGCGGCTGGTGAGCCCGAAGGTCGCCGAAACCGTCGCCGCCGACCTCGGAGTGGAAACCGCTGTGCTCGACCCCATCGAGGGCCGCACCGACGAGACCGCCGACCAGGACTACCTGGCCCTGATGCGGGCCAACCTCGAAGCTCTCCGCGCCGCGAACGGCTGCGGTTGAGACCGACTACACGGGTACCGTGACCGTCATGACCGAGTCCGTCGTCGCCACCCGCGGGTTGCGCGTCGACTTCGACGAGCGCGCCGTGCTCCACGACGTCAACCTCCACGTCCTCGAGGGCGAGGTCGTCAGCCTGCTGGGCGCCAACGGCTCGGGCAAATCGACACTGGTCCGCGCCATCGTCGGGCTCGTCCCCGCGGCCGCCGGCGAGATCACGCTGTTCGGCCAGCCGCTGGCCACCTTCCGCGACTGGTCCCGCATCGGTTACGTGCCCCAGCGCGCCACCGCCGCTGCCGGGGTGCCGGCCACCGTGCGTGAAGTCGTGGCGTCCGGACGGCTCAGCCGTCGGCGCCTGTTCCGGCCGGCCACCCGCGCCGACCGGGCCGCCGTCGACCACGCGATCGAGCTGGTCGGACTCGCCGACCGAGCCGGCGACACCGTCGCCAACCTGTCCGGGGGGCAGCAACAGCGGGTGCTGATCGCGCGGGCGGCAGCCGGCGAGCCGGACCTGCTCGTCCTCGACGAGCCCAACGCCGGCGTCGACCGAGGTAGTCAGGAGGCCTTCGCGCGGGCGCTGCGGACCTTCGTCGCCTCCGGGCGTACCGTCCTGCTGGTGCTGCACGAGATGGGCCCGTTGGCGCCGCTGATCGACCGCGGTGTCATGCTCGACGGGGGCCGGATCGTCCGCGACGGCGCCCTACCGGCCACGGCGGGGGCCGGCGTACCCGACCACCTCGACGATCACGAGACGGGCCTGTTCGGATGAGCCTGTTGGATTACGACTTCATGCAGCGCGCGCTGATCGCGGCGTTCCTCACCGGCCTGGCCGCGCCGGCTGTGGGCACGTATCTGGTCCAACGGCGCCTGGCGCTGATGGGTGACGGAGTCGGTCACGTCGCGCTCACCGGCGTCGCGGTCGGCCTCTTGACCGGTTGGGCCCCGGTCTGGACGGCCGTGGCCGTCGCCGTCGCGGGGGCGATCGCCATCGAGCTCGTGCGAGCGTACGGGCGTGCCTCGGCCGACGTCGCGCTGGCGATGCTCTTCTACGGCGGTATCGCCGGTGGTGTCCTGCTGACCGGGCTGGCCGGCAGTACCGCGGCCACGCTCAACACCTACCTGTTCGGCTCGATCACCACCGTGTCGGCAGCTGACCTGTGGGTCGTCGCCGTGCTCGCGGTGGTGGTCATCGTGTTGGCCGTCGGGTTGGCGCCGCAACTGTTCGCCGTGTGCCAGGACGAGGAGTTCGCCCGGGTCACCGGGCTCCCGGTTCGCGTGTACGGCGTCCTGATCGCCGTCATGGCAGCCGTGACCGTCGCGGTGGCCATGCGCACGGTCGGCCTGTTGCTCGTCAGCGCGCTCATGGTCGTGCCAGTGGCGACGGCTCAGCAGTTCACGCGCGGTTTCCGGGCTTCGTTCGTGCTGGCGCTGGTGCTCGGCGTGGTGCCTTCGCTGGCCGGTGTCGTGTTCTCGTACCACGTGGACGTCGCGCCGGGTGCGAGCATCGTCGTCATCGCGCTCGCCGGATTCGTCATCTCCTGGCCGGTCGGGTCGATGGTGCGCCGCCACCGCAACCGACACCGCCCGAGCGACGACCCCCGGGTCACCGGCGAGCACGTCACGACCGGCACACACCCGCACCGCCACGACGCAACCTGTGGGCATCCGGCCGTCGAGCACGGTGATCACACCGATTACCTGCACGACGGCCACCTGCATGCCGCCCACGGGCAGCATTACGACGAGCATTGAGCCTTGCCGCGAGCCCGACGACCCGGGCCAGGCGCCGATGCGCCTCGAACCCATGCCCGACCCGATGTCGAATCGGCGCACGCTGATCCGACGTCCTTCACAACGGGTGCCGACCACTGCACCCACGGTGTGAAGGGAGCGCGGTGAAATACATGCTCATGGTCTATGGCGACCCGGACGAGTCCACCCTCGGATGGAGCGACGATCACGTCACCTTCGGCAAGTGCCTGGCTGCGTCCGGTGAGCTGGTCAGTTGCGAAGGGTTGGCCGATCCGGTCAACGCGACGTCGGTCCATCGCCGACCCGACGGCGCCGTCGTCACCGGCGGCGGGTCACCTCGCGATACCGTGTTGATCGGCTATTACCTCATCGACTGCGACGGGTTCGAGCGTGCGGTCGATCTCGGCGGCCGGATCCCCGGTTCGGGATCATCGACGATCGAGATCCGCCCGGTCATGGATGTCGCCGGGCTGGAGATGTGATCACGACGGTGGAGAGCCTGCTGCGCGAGCAGGCGCCGCATGTTCTCGGTGCGCTCGTGCGCCGCTACGGGCACTTCGACCTCGCCGAGGACGCCGTCCAGGAGGCGTTGGTCGCCGCGTCCGTGCAATGGCCCGACGACGGCGTTCCAGCCAACCCCCGAGGTTGGCTCATCACCGTCGCCTCACGGCGACTGACCGACCAGCTGCGCAGCGAATCAGCACGGCGCCGGCGCGAAGAGGCGGCCTTCGCGCAAGAGCCCGCGACGCCCGGCGTGGCGGCACCGCCGGACGAGCATGCACCGGCTGCCGACGACACGCTCACGCTGCTGTTCTTGTGCTGCCACCCGGTGTTGTCGCCGACGTCCCAGATCGCGCTGACGTTACGGGCCGTCGGCGGGCTGACCACGGCCGAGATCGCCCGCGCCTTCCTCGTCCCCGAACCGACGATGGCCCAGCGCATCAGCCGCGCGAAACAGCGCATCAAGAGCAGCGGCGCGCGGTTCGAGATGCCCTGCGCCCATGAACGCCACGAACGCGAAGCAGCCGTGCTGCACGTGCTCTATCTGATCTTCAACGAGGGCTACACCGCGACCTCCGGCGAGCAGTTGCACCGCAACGAGCTGACCACGGAGGCGATCCGGCTTACCCGCGAAGTCCGCCGCCAACTGCCTGACGACGGCGAGGCCGCTGGATTGCTGGCGCTGATGTTGCTCACCGACGCCCGCCGCGCCGCACGCACCACCGCCGACGGCGCCTTGGTACCGCTGGCTGAGCAGGACCGTAGCCGGTGGAACCGCGCGTACATCGCCGAAGGCGTCGCCCTGGTCACCGAGGCACTGGGCACCCGCGCGGTCGGGCCGTACCAACTCCAAGCGGCCATCGCGGCGGTCCACGACGAAGCCGAACACGCCGACGACACCGACTGGCCGCAGATCCTCGCGCTGTACCAGCTGCTCGAGCGTCTCGCCCCCAACCCGATGGTCACCCTCAACCACGCCGTCGCCGCCGCGATGGTTCACGGCCCCCACAACGGGCTCGCCATGCTCGCCGCCCTCGACGACGACACCCGCCTCGCCGAGCATCATCGCCTCGACGCGGTACGCGGCCACCTGTGGGAGATGGCCGGTGACCTCGACGCCGCGAAATCGGCCTACCAGCGAGCGGCCCGCCGCACGACCAGCATGCCCGAACGCGACTATCTCGAATCGCGGGCACGGCGCTTGAACCACGGGATCCAGCCGGATCCGTGATCATCATCGACGCTGCCAGGCGTCGGACTTCGGCCAAATGTCCCCATGCGGCGCTATGATGGCCCGTTCACCTGTGGTCATCACGCCGTTCTCCGGCACAACCGCCAGCATGGCTGTTAATTTTCAGGTGCTTGCTGCGAAACATGAACGTCGTTGTTTGCTCAGAGGAGCTGTCATGAACGCGCCCGAGGCGCCAGCCGATCGCCACCCCATCGGGTACTGGCTCAAACTGGTCGACAGGCTGATCGACCAGAGTTTCGACGCCGTCCTCGGCGGCGCCGCCATCACGCCTCGGCACTGGCAGATCCTCAACCTCCTGCAGCGAGGGCCCACGACCTACGCCGAGATCGACGACGAGGCCGCCCCCTACCTCGCTCCCCACATGCCCACCGTCCGTCCGGTCGTCGACGACCTGTGCAGCCGCGGCTGGGCCACCCCGCTCGGGCCTGACCGCGTCGGGCTCACCGAGACCGGCACGAAGGCGCTGACCGACATCCAGGGCCGTGTCGCCGCCCACCGCGAGCGCATCACCGAAGGCATCAGCGAAAGCGACTACCGCACCACCGTCGACGTACTCGCCCGGATGGCGACCAACCTCGGCTGGAGCGAGGAACGCGACATGGGGCCGATCTAGGTCCGCCGCTCTGCCGCGCGACACGCCCGGCCGCCGGAAGCCAGGTCTACCGGTAACCTCGCTTGAGCAGGTACTTGGCCCCGGCCGCGAAACCCTCGGTGCTGAGCAGTTCGAACCCCAAGGCGTCACCGAGGCGACCGGTCGTGTTGAACGCGGCGCACACCGCCAATGCGTCCCGGACCTGCTGGCGTGACACACCGGCAGCGAGCACCTCGCGCATGTCCTCAGCGCTCACGTCCGCCTCGCGGGTCAGCTTGCCGAGCATCCGCAACGTCGCGCGCAGCGGCTCCCCGATCGGTGCGGAGTCCACGTCAGCCAGCACCGCTTGGACCTTCGCGCCGTCCTGGTAGGCCTGTCCGGCGGTCGCGCTGTGGGCGCTGACGCAGAACGCGGAGTCGTTGACCTTCGAGATGTAGGCCGCCATCAGCTCGCGCTCAGCGACCGTCCACGCAGAGGGGCCCCGCATCGCCTCATGGGTGAACGCCTTCGCCACGTCGCCGTAGAAGCCGGGCCGGTAGAACACCAGCCTCGCGGCGATCTGGCATCGGGTGCCCGCTGAACACCCGGACGACGGCGAACAGCAGCTTGGCTCCGCGGCCGTATCCGTGGTTGAGGATGTCCAGTCGCATTATCCGGCGTCTCCGTCGTCTGCCGCTCGGGCCAGAGCTGCCAGCCCGGCATCGTACAACCGGGCGGACTGGCCGACCACGGCGCAGACCACCAACTCGAAGAGCTCGTCCTCGGTGTATCCGGACGCTTTCGCGTCGGCGAAGTCCGTGTCGGAGACCTGCGCAGGTTGCGTCACCACCTTGTCAATCAGGGGCTGCAGCTGCGCAGGGACGCCGTCGTTGTCGAACGCACGCGCGCGCTGCTCCGGCGTCGTCGTGGCCGGCGCGTTCAGGACCCGCTGCACCAACGCCTGGTGCGCTGCACGCTTGTTGTCCTCATCCGCCACGGGCACGCCGCCTCTCCGAGCGTGGTACAGCGCTGACCGACCGTGATCGACACGGGCCGGAGCAGATGATACTCGCCTGAGACGTCAAACGGCCGGAAGGGCAGGGTCGGCCCCGCCGTAGCGCCGATCGCGCCGCGCGAAGATCTCCACCGCCCGCCACAGCTGCCGGCGATCGAAATCCGGCCACAGCGTGTCGAGAAAGACCATCTCGGCGTAGGCCGACTGCCAGAGCATGAAGTTCGAAGTCCGCAGCTCACCGGAGGGCCGGAGGAACAGATCGACGTCGGGCAGGTCCGGGTTGTAGAGGTAACGGGCCAGCGTGCGGTCGTTCACCCGGCGCGGATCGACCTTACCGGCCGCGACATCAGCGGCCAGGGCGGCCGCGGCGTCACCGAGCTCGGCCCGCCCGCCGTAGTTGACACAGAACTGCAACGTGATGACGTCGTTGGTGCGGGTGCGCCGCTCGGCATCCTCGAGTTCGGCGATCACACTCTTCCACAGCCGGGGGCGTCGCCCCGCCCACCTGATCCGCACGCCGAGATCGTCCAGCTCGTCGCGCCGGCGCCGGATCACCGCCCGGTTGAACCCCATGAGGAATCGGACCTCCTCAGGCGTACGCCGCCAGTTCTCCGTCGAGAACGCATAGACGGACAGGTGCTGGATGCCCATCTCGATGGCGCCGTGGATCACATCGAGCAGGACGCCCTCACCGGCCTCGTGACCCTTGGTGCGCGGCAGGCCCCGCTGGTTCGCCCAGCGACCGTTGCCGTCCATGACGATGGCGACATGACCGGGCACCAACTCCGCCGGAATCGCCGGAGGGGTCGCGCCGGACGGATGCGGCGTCGGCGGCGTGTAAGTCTTCCTGCTCGCTCGGCGCCTCACCGCTCCACCTCACCGGTCGCGTTCGCCGCCTCGCACGCTCGGCGCCTCACCGCTCCACCAAACTCAACGACCGGAGCCCCCGCTCCAAATGCCACTGCAGGAAGGCGGCGGTGATGCCGGACGCTTCGCGACGAGCTTGCGGTGCGCTGGCGTCGGCCACCGCCCAGTCGCCGGTGAGGAGCGCCGCCAGCAGGGCAACGGTCTCCGGTGCCGGCGCGACCGTACCCGCCGGCCGGCACCCCGGACACACCATGCCGCCTGCCTGAACCGAGAACAGCCGGTGCGGCCCGGTGGCGTCGCAGCGCGCGCAGTCGGCGAAACTCGGCGCGAACCCGGCGATGGAGAGTCCACGCAGCAGGTAGGCGTCGAGCACCAGGCCCGGCTCGTGCTCGGCGTTGGCCAGCGTCCGCAACGCCCCCACCAGCAGGAGGTAGTGCTGGACCATCGGCTCGCGTTCCTCGGCGGTGAGCCGCTCGGCGGTCTCGAGGATCGCCGTTGCCGCGGTGTAGCGCCCGTAGTCGTCGGTGATGTTCATGCCGTAGGGGGCGATGGTCTCGGCCTGGGTGACGACGTCGAGGGTACGGCCGGTGGCCAGCTGCAGGTCGACGTGCATGAACGGCTCGAGGCGGGCGCCGAACCGGCTGCTCGTCCGTCGCACGCCCTTCGCCACCGCACGCACCCGGCCGTTGCCTCGCGTCAGCAGGGTGACGATGCGGTCCGCCTCGCCCAGCTTCTGGGTGCGCAGCACCACCGCTTCGTCACGATAAAGCGCCACGCGCCCACTGTATCGGCCGCAGCGCGCAGGAGTTCAGCGTCTCCGACCGGCATGTCGTCAGGCGGCGGCGAGCACCCGGAGGTGGCCCTGCGCTCCGTAATCGAGCAGTGCACGATCTGCCGTGATCAATGTCGCCCCCAGTACGCGAGCGGTCGCGACGATCATTCGGTCGGCCGGGTCACCCGGCAGCTCGCCCGGCAGTCGGGTGCTGGCCACCGCGATCTCCGGTGCTAGCGGGACGATCGTCAGACCAGGATGTGTCGCTACTGTCTCGACCCAGGTGCCGACGTCCCGGTACAGGATGAGCCTGTCCTTGGCCTCCAGCATGGAGACCTCCCACAGGCTGATGGCGCTGACGTGAGCGCCGTTGGCATACGACGCATTGTCGACCGTCTGCCGGAGCGCGGGTGAGATTCGCTCGTCACCGGCCAGCAACCAGATGAGCACGTGTGTGTCCAGCACCACTCCGGGATCGGACGTAGCCGGTCTGGTCAACGCGCGGCGTCCCACTCCTCGTCGATGGGCGAGACGAGGTCGTCGTACCGCGCTATTGATGCCGCGAAGGCGCCGAACAAGGGCGCGGGAGCGTCCGCGGGCACCAGCCTGGCCACGGGGCGCCCCCGCTTGGTGATCACCACCGGTTCACGCGTCTCGGCGACGTCGTCGAGCACCTTCAGGCACTCGGCCTTGAACCGGCCGGCCGGCAGACTCACATCAGCCTTCATATGACCATGGTCACGCACCATGGTCATGACCGTCAAACCTCCTCGTCAACAGGCCTTCGCCCACGAGCACTCGATGTCGTCGGGCAGGTCCACCGCCGGAACGTCGACCGTCCGGTGCGTAGCGGACTCCTCCGCGCTGTGCTCGGCCAGCCGCACCGCGATCCGGTCTTCGAGGTCACTCGTTTTGCCGCCGAGAAAGTCGTTGAACATGATCGAGAAGATCAGCTCGCGGCCGTCAGCGTCGGTCACGTAGCCCGACAGGGCGCTCGCTCCGGTCAGCGTGCCGGTCTTGGCGTGCACGTTGCCCGCGGCCGCCGTGCCGGCCATGCGCGAGCGCAGCGTGCCACCGACCATCCGGTCGGACTCTCCGGCGATCGGGAGCGCTTCGTACCAGGCGTCGAACCAGGAACGGTCCCGGGCCACTCGCAGCACGGTGGCGATCACGGCCGGCGGAATCAGATTGCGCCGCGAGAGCCCGGAGCCGTCCCGGTTGGACATCACGCTGGTGTCGACGCCGTAGCCGGTCGCGAGCTCGTCGCGCAGAATCTCGAGCCCTGCGTCCCAGGTTCCCTCATCGGCCACCACTCGGCCCATCTCCTTGATCAGGACCTCTGCATGCCCGTTGTTGCTCAGCTTCATGAACGGGATCATCAGCTCGCTCAGCGGCATCGACTCGTGCTCGGCGAGCACCCGCGCCTGCTCCGGCGTCGCACCTCGGCTCGTCTCGCCGATCACCCGCACGCCGTGGGCGCGTAGGGCCCGGACGAACACGTCCGCGGCGTAGTCGGCCGGTTCGGGCACGCTGACCCAGTCGCGGCTGGTGTCTCCCACGTCGATGCTGCCCGTGACGGTCACGACGTTCGTGCCGTGCTCACGTTCGACGCTGATGCCGCTGCCCGCACCGTCGGCGGCGGTGGTGGCCTCGTTCACGACGGTGACGGCGTCGGTCGGGGGCGTCACCGTCACCTCGGCGGCCTCGCCCGGCTGCGTGCCGGGCGTGACGTCGACGATGACCGTGCCGGCGTCGTAGTCGGTGTTGGGCGCCACGGTGAGGGCCGAGACGGGCGCGGCGTAATAGTACGGCTCGTCGTCCCAGGCCCAGTCGTTGCCGAGCCGCACGTCGCCGAAGCGGGTGTCGTCGGCCACCACGTCGCCGGTGACCACCTTCACCCCGCTGGCGGCGACCTGGGCGGCCAGGTCCGCGTAGTCCTCGGCGAGCATCGTCGGGTCGCCGCCGCCGCGCAGGTACAGCTCGCCTCGCAACACCGGCCCGGCGCGGCGCGCGGTCGTCGCCACGGTCGTGGTGAACGTGTGCTCAGGCCCGAGGACGTCCAAGGCGACAGCTGAGGTCAGCAGCTTCTCGTTGGACGCCGGCATCAAGCGCTGGCCGGGGTCGTGCTCGTACAAGGTGTCCCCCGTCGCCGCGTCCTGGACGACGACGGCAGCTTGGCCGCCGTCGATGCTGGGGTCGCCGACGATCTCGTCGAGGTCGGCGGTCAGCTGGTCGGACGCGGCGTCCGCCGGCGCGGGAGCCCAGGACTCCAGCACCGGCGGCACGAGGTTGACGCCCCCGACAAGCGCTCCGGCGACGATGGACGTGACGACGCTCCGGGTGCGTCCGCGCATGGCAGCTCCTCGCAGATCGTGGAAGATCACGTTCTTCAAGGCGCCGAGAATGGTCTGTACCTCTGGCGATGTCAAGACACCACGAGGCGTTATGCCGCTCCACCAGCCGTGCACGGGTGGTGGAGCAGGCAATCACCTAGTGAACATGATCATTTCACGAGGAGGCGGCGCGGTTGACGGCGCTGACGATGGCGCCGAGCGAGGCGGTGACGATGTTCGCATCCACCCCGACGCCCCAGTACACCTCGCCGCTCACAGCGCACTCGACGTAGGCGGCCGCCTTGGCGTCGGCCCCGGCGCTGAGCGCATGCTCGGCGTAATCGAGGACACGAACGTCGTAGCCGACGCTGGACAGCGCGTTGATGAACGAGTCGATCGGGCCGTCGCCGGAGCCGTGCAGGACCCGGTGCTCGCCCTCCAGCACCACCCCGACCTCGAGCGCGTCGCGTTCACCGGCCGCGGACAGCGTCTGGACCGAGTTCAGTGCGAGTGGAGTGTCGCGGCTCAGGTATTCGGCGGTGAAGATCTCACCCATCCGCTGCGGGCCGATCTCGCCGCCTTCGCCGTCGGTCACCGCCTGGACGACACCGGAGAACTCGATCTGCAGGCGGCGCGGCAGGTCGAATTGATGCTCGGTCTTCATCACATAGGCCACGCCGCCCTTGCCGGACTGCGAGTTCACCCGGATGACCGCCTCGTAGTTGCGCCCGAGGTCCTTGGGGTCCACCGGCAGGTACGGAACCTCCCAGGTGTGATCCTCCACCGCCGTGCCGGCGTTCTTGGCATCGCGCTCCAGCGCCTCGAAGCCCTTCTTGATCGCGTCCTGGTGGCTGCCGGAGAAGGCCGTGAAGACCAGGTCGCCGCTCCACGGGTGCCGCTCGTGGACGGGCAGCTGGTTGCAGTACTCCACTTCGCGCCGGATCTCGTCGATGTCGCTGAAGTCGATCTGCGGCTCGATCCCCTGGCTGAACAGGTTCATCCCGAGCGTGACCAGGCAGACGTTGCCCGTACGTTCGCCGTTGCCGAACAGGCAGCCTTCGACCCGGTCCGCGCCGGCCTGCAGTCCCAGCTCGGCCGCGGCCACAGCGGTGCCGCGATCGTTGTGCGGGTGAATCGACAGGATCATCGACTCACGACGAGGCAGGTTGCGGTGCATCCACTCGATGGAGTCGGCGTACACGTTCGGGGTGGCCATCTCGACCGTGGCCGGCAGGTTGACGATCATCGGGCGGTCCGGGGTCGGATCGAGAACGTCGGCGACCGCGCCGCAGATCTCCGCGGCGAACTCCAACTCGGTGCCGGTGTAGGACTCCGGCGAGTACTCCCAGTAGATCTCGGTGTCCGGCGTGATCGCCTCGGCGTACTTCAGCGCGGTCCGTGCCCCGGTGGTGGCGATGTCGGTGATGCCGTCGCGATCGAGCCCGAACACCACTCGGCGCTGCAGTACCGACGTGGAGTTGTACAGGTGGACGATCGCCTGGCGCGCGCCGACCAGCGACTGGAACGTCCGCTCGATCAGCTGGTCGCGGCACTGGGTGAGGACCTGGATGACGACGTCGTCGGGAATGTGCTCACCCTCGATGAGCTCGCGGACGAAGTCGAAGTCGGTCTGGCTCGCCGCCGGGAAACCCACCTCGATCTGCTTGTAGCCCATCTTGACCAGCAGCTGGAACATCCGCATCTTGCGCTCGGCGTCCATCGGATCGATGAGCGCCTGGTTGCCGTCACGCAGATCGACGGCGCACCACTGCGGCGCGGTCTCAATGCGCGCCGCGGGCCAGGTGCGATCCGGCAGCTCGACGGTGATCTGTTCGTGGAACGGGCGGTACCGATGGATGGGCATGCCGGATGGCTGTTGTGCCGGCGGCCAGGTATGTGCGCGGTCAGTGGGGGACATGTGACGTTGAACTCCTCGGATTGCGGTCGGACAAGCGCGACCGGCAGCGCGAACTCACCGCGATGAGGAAGCCGGTCTAGCGGGCCTCACCGCGGCAGCTAAGGAGGAGTCCGAACGTGCGCTGCACGGCCAAGAGCCTAACATCGCTCGGGGTTCGCCTTCCATCGGTTGCCGCCACCCGGGCGGCGCCGGCCCGCAGAAGCGCCCGGCCCCCAGTAGGCTGCGCTGGTGTCCGAATACTGCCGCGTAGGGCCCGACCACGTCCAGCTGACCTATCGATCCTGGGGCGACCCGAACTCGGCCCCCTCCCCTGTCGTTCTGCTGCACGGTCTGGGTGGAGACACATCCACCTGGGACGATGTCGCTCCCACCCTGGCCGCGGGCCGGCGGGTCTTCAGCTACGACGCGCGGGGACACGGCCGGAGCGATCGCCCGGGCACGTACTCCTTCGAGCTCATGCGCGACGACCTGCTCGGCTTTCTCGACGCTCTGGAACTGCCCCGCGTCGACCTGGTCGGGCATTCGATGGGCGGCGTGGTGTCGTACCTGTTCGCCATGGCTCACCCGGATCGCGTCGGACGGGTCGTGCTCGAGGAGACACCGCCGCCGTTTCCGCGCCCGGACGTCGTCGTGCCGGAGCGTCCGGCCGACGCCGAGACGCTCCCCTACGACTGGAAGGCCGTCGCGGCCATCCGGGCGCAGGTTCGCACGCCTCCGGCCACCTGGCTCGCGAGCCTTCCGGACATCGAAGCACCCACCCTGGTCATCGCCGGCGGCCCGGACAGCCAGGTACCGCAGGACCGGATAGCCGACATGGCCGCAGCAATGCCGCCCGCCACGCTGATCACGATCGACGCCGGCCACCTGGTCCACACCATGCGCCCGGACGACTTCGTGGCCGCCGTCGCCGATCACCTCGACGGCTGAGGCAGCACGACCTCGGTCAAAAGCCCAGCCGCCCGAGCTTTTTCGGATCACGCTGCCAGTCCTTGGCCACCTTGACGTGTAGATCGAGATAGATCGGCGTGCCGAGCAGACGCTCGATCTGTGCCCGCGCCACCGCGCCGACCTCACGCAACCGGGCGCCCTTGCGCCCGATGACGATGCCCTTCTGACTCTCGCGCTCGACGAACAGGTTCACGTGTACGTCCAGCAACGGCTGGTCGGCCGGTCGGTCCTCGCGGGGGATCATCTCCTCCACCACGACGGCGATCGAGTGCGGCAGCTCGTCGCGCACGCCTTCCAAGGCCGCCTCGCGGACGAGTTCGGCGACCAGTTTCTCCTCGGGCTCGTCGGTCAGCTCGCCGTCGGGGTACAACGGCGGGCCCGGCGGCATCTGGTCGAGCAGCAGTCCGATCAGCAGGTCGACCCGGGCATTCGTCGCAGCCGAGACCGGAACGATCTCGGCCCACTCGAGGCCGAACTGCGCCCCGAGTTCAGCCGTCGCGGCCAGCTGAACAGCCAGCCGGTCGTCGTCGACCAGATCCGTCTTGGTGACGACGGCGAACTTGGGCGTGCTGGGGATCGCTGCGATCTCTTCTGCGATGTACCGGTCACCGGGGCCGATGTTCTCGTCAGCGGGGATGCACAGGCCAACGACGTCGACTTCGGACCACGTGGTGCGCACGACGTCGTTCAACCGCTGGCCGAGCAAGGTCCGGGGCCGGTGCAGCCCCGGGGTGTCGACCACCACCAGCTGGCCGTCCGGACGGTGCACGATGCCCCGGATGGCGTGGCGCGTGGTCTGCGGGCGGCTCGACGTGATGGCGACCTTGTTGCCCACCATCGCGTTGGTCAGCGTCGACTTGCCGGCATTCGGCCGCCCCACGAAGCAGACGAAGCCGGACCGGAACGGCTGTGCGCTGGCTCCGTCGGCGTGGGTCATCCCACGAGTCTGCCATCCCGGTTCACCACTCGTTTATGTACAGGCGTACAGTTTTTCTTGTACGTTAGTACATGATTGCGGCCCGGACGGAAGGAACACCCTCATGATGGCCTGGCTGTTCGTCATCGTCGGCGGACTGTTCGAGACGGCTTTCGCCCTGTGCCTCAAGGCATCCGACGGCTTCACCAAGCTCTGGCCGACCGTCGGCTTCGTGCTGTCGGTCACCGTCAGCATGGGGTTGCTCGGGCTCGGGCTGCGAACCTTGCCGGTCGGCACCGGTTACGCGGTGTGGGTGGGTATCGGCGCCGTCGGCACGGCGATCGTCGGCATCCTTTATCTGGGCGACCCGGCCACGCTGCTGCGCGTGGCGGCCATCGCCTTGATCGTCGGCGGCGTGATCATGCTCAACCTGGCCGAGAGCGCGGCGCATTGATGGTCACGACCAAGGGTGAACGACGCAAAGCCGCGATCGTCGCGGCAGCTCAGCGGATTCTCGTCGTGGACGGGCTCGACGCGATCAGCCATCGCCGGGTCGCCGGCCAAGCCGGCGTCCCGCTCGGTGCCACCACGTACTACTTCACCGACCTGCACGATCTGCGGCGCGCCGCCGTCGACGCGCTCGCCGCGGCCGACTTGACCCGGATGGAGCGTGTCGCTGCCGAGCTCAGCGCCCAGACCGGCTCGGTGGCCGACACGGCTCGGGTGATCACCGAGTTGCTCACGCCGGAGCACGACGACGAGCTGGTGGCCTGGTACGAGCGATACGCACGCGCCGCGCGCGAACCGCTGTTCGCCACCGCGGCTCGGCGGATCAACGAGGCGGCCCGAAGCCACGTCGCCACCGTGCTTCGCGCCGCCGGGCTCGACGAACTCCCACCGGACGTGGTGCTCGCCATCGTGGACGGCGCGGTCCTGGGGGCGCTGGCCGCCGGTGACGACGACCCGCGCTCCGTCGCCGCCGGCGCACTGGCGTGCGTGCTCACCGGCGGCGACGGATCTGCGGCGTGATCTGACCGCGGCTACCGGCCCCGCTTGCGCAACGCCGCGTCGACGGCGGGGTCGCCCAGATGGCGCAGCCACTCGACCAACTCCGGATAGGTGGACGGGTTGGCCGCCACGTACGGCCGCAACGACGGCGCCTGGGCGGCGATGTCGGCCAGGGTCTGCAGCGGGGTGTTCGGGTCGGCGGCCGTGCGTGAATCGAAGCCGGCTTCGCGCACGACCTCATCCTCGCCGTCGGCACCATTGTCGGCACCGGCCGGCCCGTCCGCCGCTGTAGTCGGCAGGACCGCCGTCGCGTCGACAGGCTCGGGAGCCGGCGACGCGTCGGCGGGCTGAGCCGCAGTCGCGGCTTCGGCCTTCGGCTCGTCCTTCGGCGTCGCCGCATCCGCTGGTGCGGCCGAGCCTGCCGAGGCACTCACATCGGCGCTCGGGGACTTCTCCGCCGGTGTCGCCGCGCCAGCGGCCGCGGCGGATCCAGCCGGGCGGGCCGTATCGGCCGGCTTCGACGCATCGGGCTTCGATGCCTCCGGCTTCGACGCCTCGGGCTTGGCCGGTTCAGCGGCTTCGGCAGGCGTGGGAGTCGCAGCCGGTGTCGATGTCGGCGCAGCGGTGCCAGCGGCCGGGGGTCCGGACGCCACCGGCGGTGCCGCCGGCGTCTGGCTCGACTTCGCCGCCGAGCCGTTGCCGAAGCCCGCCGCGCTGACCGACACCGGGCCGAATTCGTCCCGGACCGCCTTGGGGGTGGTCAGCGCGAGAAGAATCGCCAGGGCGAACCACCACATGACGCTGACCATGGCAGCGTCGAACAGGCCGACGATCGCGAGATCGGAGGCCCCCAGAACCGAGACGATCACCACGCCGAGCACGGCGAACACCAAGCCCGCGCCGATGGCCACGGCGCGTCCCTGGTTCGGCGCCCCGACCAGCGCGTTACGTCCGACCAGCGCAGCGACCACGACCAGCAGGTGCAGCACCAGAACGGTGATCGCGCTGCCGCGTCCGTCCTCGATGTCGATGAGCTGAACGGCGTACATCACCGCGCCGAACACGCCCACGATCGCGACCAGCTGGAACAGGCGGATGGACATCGTGACCCACCGGGTGGCACCGGCCACCGGACGGTCGATGGCGGACAGTCCGGCCGAGGCGGCCGCGGCGCCGAGCGCCGGGTACAGCAACATGGCCGGCCCCAGAGCCCGCAGGTTCCACGCGTCGCTGAGCGTGCGCTCAGCGCCCAACTGCCACAGTGCGACGAACAGCCCCACGATCGCCAGCAGGACGAGGACGTCTCGCCAACCCGGCTGGCCACGGACCAGACCCATCGTCGGCATCGCCACGAGCGCGAGGAAGAACACGACGACGAGCAGGCGCAACGTGATGGGCGCCCAATCGAGATTCTCGGCGAAATCGATCAGGAACAGGACCGCGCTCAACACGCTCAGCAGGGCGAACAGGCCGGCCAACCCGATGGTGACGGCCCGCCACAGCGCACCGTCGCCGGGCGCGGGCTCCTGCTCGGCTTGCCGGCCCTGGGCCGCGAGCAGCGCGCCGGCCAGTCCGAACGCGATACCCACCCCAACGCCGTCGCCGCCGTCCTCACCCACGTACGCCAGGACGAAGGTCACCAGGACCACCACGACGTACGGGGCGTTGGCCGCCAGGCGGGTCAGCCGCAGTTGGGCGGTGCCCCAGGTGGCCGGGAGGATGCCGCCGCGTTTCAGGTACGGCAGGGTGAGCGAGACGATCGACAGCAGCGTCGCCAGGATCACGTAGACCTTGCCCGTCGCGGAGTCCACGGCGTCCCAGGGCATTCCGAACGACACGAGCAGCAACACCAGCGCGATGGCGTCGCGGCCGTAGTCGACGACCGGAATGTCGGCAAACGGGTTGATGCTGGCGCCGGGTCGCGCTCCCGGCGCCGCCTTCTGCTGCGCAGCGGCACCGCCTTGCCCGGGCGGGCCTGACGTCGCCTGCGCTGGAGTCGTCTGCCCCGAAGGCGCTGTCAGCTGCTGGCCGCAGTTGGCGCAATACGCCCCTCCGGTGGCAGGTGCTCCGCAGTTACTGCAGAAGTTCATTCACATCTCCGTCTCGATCGATCGCGCTCGTGCCGCAGCCGGGTCGGGCGGCACGGTAGCGCACTCACGTGCAGATATCTACGACCGCAAGGTGGCACGGTGTGTGCCGTCGGCTCCGGCCACGTACACCGGGACACCGGACCCGCCCAGCTCGCCCACCGCCTGGATATCGACGCTGCCCGGATCGTCGGCGGTCACCACCGCCGCTGCCTCCAGTCCGGTCGAGCCGCTGGATACCGCCATCGCGACCGCGACCTGGAGCGCCGAGAGCGTGAGCGACGGCAGGCTCACGTCGCTGGCGGCGTAGGTCCGTCCGTCGACGTCACGCACGGCCGCACCGCCCGTGGTGGCTCGGCGCGCCCGGGCCGAACGTGCCAAGGTGACGATCTTTGCGTCCTCGGGGTGGAGATCAACCGTCGAATCGCTCACGCATGCTCCTCATGTGGGTGTTCTGCCCCGACGCCAACGATGCGGCTGGCCACGATGGTTCCGATGCGGTTGCGTCGCCCCGCCGGGCCTTCGGCGACCAAGCGCAACCCGGCGACGTCGACTTGAGCGCCGGGGATCGGCACCCGGCCGAGGTGTTTGGCCATCAGCCCGCCGACCGTGTCGACGTCGTCGTCGGACAGCTCGATACCGAACAGATCACCGAGATCGTCGACGTGCAACCGGGAGCTCACCCGGACTGCGCCGCCGTCGAGCTCTTGTACCTCGACTTCGTCGTTGTCGTACTCGTCGGTGATCTCACCCACGATCTCTTCGAGGATGTCCTCGATGGTCACCAGCCCGGCGGTGCCGCCATACTCGTCGACGACGATGGCGACGTGAGTGCGCTGCGACTGCATCTCGCGCAGCAGAGCGTCCGCCGGCTTCGAGTCCGGCACGAAGAACGCCGGGCGAGCCACCGACTCGACCTTCTCGACGGACTCGGCGTCGCGGTTGTCGTACAGCCGCCGGGCGATGTCCTTGAGATAGACCATGCCGATGATGTCGTCGAGCCCTCCTGAGCCCACGACCGGGATACGGCTGAATCCGCTGCGCAGCGCCAACGATTGGAACTGGCGCAACGTCTTGCCGGCCTCGATGAACACCACGTCGGGACGCGGCACCATGACCTCGCGGACGACGGTGTCGCCGAGCTCGAACACCGAGTGGATCATCTCACGCTCGCCGGATTCGATGATCCGTCCCGCCTCGGCGAGGTCGACCATCTCGCGCAGTTCGGCCTCGGACGCGAACGGGCCCTCGCGGAACCCCTGCCCCGGGGTGAGCGCATTGCCGAGCAGGATGAGCAGCCGCGCGATCGGGCCCAAGGCCCGGGTGAAGCTCAGCAACGGGCCCGCGAAGGCCAACGCGACGCCGTCGGAGTGCTGACGCCCGATGGTGCGCGGCGCGACACCCACCACGACGTAGGAGACCACGACCATGGACCCGGCGGCCACCAGCAGCGTCAGCCACCACGGCTCGAAATACTGTTCACACACGACCGCGACCAGAACGACCGCGCAGATCTCGGCCGTCATCCGCAGCAGCAGCACGGTGTTCAGCGCGGGCACCGGATCGTCAGCGAAGCGCTGCAACGCTTCCGCGCCGCGGCGTTGCTCGCGCCGCAGCTGCGCGGCACGGACGCGGGAGAACGTCGTCAATGCCGCCTCGGCCATGGCGATCACGCCTGCGACCACTGCCAGCACGGCGGCCGAGACGAGCAACCAGACCGTAGCTGAGGCGAACATCAGGTGCGGGCCCGCCGGGCCGTGCGCCAGTCGGACAGCAGACTCTTCTGCAAGCCGAACATCGTCTTCTCCTCCTCCGGCTCGGCGTGATCGTAGCCGAGCAGGTGAAGAATGCCGTGGGTGGTGAGTAGATGCAGCTCGTCGGCGGTGCTGTGCCCGGCCGCGCGCGCCTGGGTGGCCGCGACCTCGGGACACAGCACGACGTCGCCGAGCAGGCCGGGCTCGGGCTCGGCGTCGTCAGGCGTGGGCCGCAGCTCGTCCATGGGGAAGGACAGCACGTCGGTGGGACCCGGCTCGTCCATCCACTGCACGTGCAGCTCCTCCATGGTCGTGGTGTCGACCAGGAGAATGGCCAGCTCGGCCAGCGGATGGATGCGTTGGTTGTCGAGCACGAACCGGGCGAGATCGGACAGCGCCTTGACGTCGACGTCAACGGGGCTCTCGTTGTTGACCTCGATGGTCACGGACGTCTCCCGGGCACCCGCGACCGCCCGTTACCGCGTGCGGCGTCCTGTTCGGCGTCGTAGCGGGTGTACGCGTCGACGATTTCGCCGACCAGCCGGTGCCGGACCACGTCGTGACTGGACAGCCTGCAGAAGTGCACGTCGTCGATGTCGCCGAGGATGCCTTCGACGATCTTCAACCCGCTGGACGTGCCCGCCGGCAGGTCGACCTGGGTGACGTCACCGGTGACCACCATCTTGGACCCGAACCCGAGCCGAGTCAGGAACATCTTCATCTGCTCGCCCGAGGTGTTCTGCGCCTCGTCGAGGATGACGAATGCGTCGTTGAGCGTGCGTCCGCGCATGTAGGCCAGCGGCGCCACCTCGATGGTGCCCTCGGTCATCAACCGCGGGATGGAAGCGGGGTCCATCATGTCGTGCAGAGCGTCGTACAGCGGGCGCAGATACGGATCGATCTTCTCCGACAGCGTGCCGGGCAAGAACCCGAGCCGCTCGCCGGCCTCGATGGCCGGGCGCGTGAGCAGGATGCGATTGACCTGCTTGGCCTGCAGCGCCTGTACGGCCTTGGCCACGGCCAGGTAGGTCTTGCCGGTGCCGGCCGGACCGATGCCGAACACGACCGTGTGCTCGTCGATCGCGTCGACGTAGCGCTTCTGGTTGAGCGTCTTGGCGCGAATCGTGCGGCCACGATTGGACAGGATGTTCGCGGTCAGTACGTCAGCCGGGCGCTCCTCGGTGCGGGCTCGCAGCATCGCGACGGTGCGCTCGACGGCTTCGGGGGTCAACCCTTGACCGGTGCGCAAGACCGCCACCATCTCGTCCAGGACTCGCTCCGCCTCGGCGATGTCGCCGGTCGGCCCGGTCATGGTGATCCGATTGCCGCGCACGTGGATGTCGACATCGTCGAAGGAGTCCTCCACGACGCGGATCAACTCGTCGCCCGAGCCGAGCAAACTCACCATGGGGATGCTCGAGGGGACGACGATCGCGTTCTGGGCCTGTTCGGTGGCCACGTCTGCCTTTGCCATGGGACGGTCCCGGTCGGGACCTGATCACGCCTGCCTTTCGGGGTGTGCTGGTATCTAACCGTCATGCTACCTGCGTGGACCGGCTCCAGTCGCGGGCATTCTCGTCTCGGTGCCCTCGCGCCGGTCGCTCAGCCAGGGGGCCAGGTCATGTCACGTCCACCGAGCACATGAGCGTGCACGTGGAAGACCGATTGGCCCGCCTGCACACCTGTGTTGAACACCAGGCGGAAGGCTTCGATTCCCTCGTCAGCGGCGACCGCGCTCGCCTCGCGCACGACTTCGGTGAGCGTCTCGGGCGCCTCGGCCGCCAGGGCCGCGACGTTCACGTAGTGCTCCTTCGGTATCACCAGGACGTGGGTCGGCGCCTGCGGGGCGATGTCGCGGAACGCGATGGAGCGTTCCGAGCGCCGGACGATGGTGGCCGGGACCTGTCCGTCGACGATCTTGCAGAACAGGCAGTCGGCGTCTCGGGTCACGGTGCCTCCGATTCGGTGCGAGTCATGTCAGTGCAGTCCGGTTCAGTGCAGTTCGGTTCAGTGCAATTCAGTACAGACAGTGCGGCGGCGGTGCCGATCATCCGGCCGGTCTCCTGCCCAGGATCTCAAGATCGTACGCTCTGGGGCCATGCGGAGAAGGAAAGACGACGCCGAGGACGAGGAGTCCGTCTACGCCGAGGCGATGCGCCAGTACGAGGAGTACGACGAGATCGTCCACCGGCGGCGTCGCAACCGGCGCATCTTCTTCGGTGTGTTGGCCGGACTCGTCACGCTCGTGTTGGTCGCCGGTGTCAGCGTGGCGTGGTTCGTCAACCGGGTCTCGTCGAACATCCCGCGAATCCCCGACGCCTTCGACATCCCCGACGAACAGCGCCCGCCCGAGGCCGGCGGCGACGCCGTGACGTTCCTGCTCGGCGGCTTGGACAACGCCGACGGCCTGGACAGCGCGGAGGTGTTCCAGCCCGGCGCCGCACGCACGGACACGATCATGCTGGTGCACGTCCCGGACGGACGCGACCACGGCTATGTCGTGTCGATCCCGCGAGACACCTACGTCGACATCCCCGACCACGGTGCGAACAAGATCAACGCCGCCTACTCGTTCGACGGGCCGGCACTGTTCGTCCGCACCGTCGAGCAGCTGATCGGCTTTCGCATCGATCACCTCGCGCTGATCGACTGGAGCGGGTTCGAGGAACTCACCGACGAGCTCGGTGGCGTCACTCTGACCTTCGACGAGCCCACCGTGCTCGCCGACGACACCACCCTGCCCGCGGGCGAGCACGTGCTGGACGGAGAGACCGCCTTGCAGTACGTCCGGGAGCGCAAGGGCCTGCCGGCCGGTGACTTCGATCGGGTCAAGCGCCAGCAGAACTTCCTGCGCGCGCTGATGAACGAGCTGCTGTCGGCGGGCACTTTCACCAGCCCGAACACCATGAACGGCCTCGCAGACGCCATCGGTGAGACAGCGCGCGTCGACGAAGGTCTCGGCGCCTTCGACATGGTGCGTCTGGGCCTGTCCATGCGCGGGCTTCGCGCCGACGACATGACGTTCCTCACCGTGCCCACGGACGGAACCGGCGAGGCGGGCGGGCAGAGCATCGTCGTCTACGACGAGCAGCGCGCCGGTGAGCTGTGGGCGGCGCTTCAAGCCGACGACATGGATGCCTTCCTCACGGCCAACCCCGACCTCGTCACCGGCCACGACGTCAGCTGAACGCGGCGGTGCTCGCAGGCGGCGCGAAAGATCATTCGGGCATCGTACGGACGGCGCCACCCGCACCTGCACCGAGCTTGCGCCGTTTCACCGAATGGCCACCCCGACGCGAGGCCGATCACCTACGGTGGCCCGGCACATGTAAACCAAACCGCACGGCACGGCGTCATCAGGGGTATGTGGTGGAAGAGCAGATCGAATCCGCGGCAGACGCTGCGGTCACGGACCTCTACGCGGCCCACTACGTCCGACTCGTCCGGTTGGGCACTTTGCTCCAGGGCGATCATGCCGTTGCCGAAGAGGTCGTCCAAGACGCCTTCGTCGCCCTGCACCGGCGATGGCGCTCGCTGCGCGACCCCGATCGCGCCGTGGCGTACCTGCGCACGTCCGTGGTGCACGGCTGCCGATCGGTGCAGCGGCGCCGCGGGGTCGCCGCGCGCCATCCCGAGAACCCACCGGACCATGCACCCAGCGCCGAGCACGAAGCGCTGCTCGATGCCGCCGGAGCCGCCGTGGTCGATGCGCTGCGCGAGTTGCCGCGGCGACAGCGCGAGGCCGTCGTGCTCCGCTACTACGGCGGCCTGGTCGAGGCGGAGATCGCCGAAGCCATGAAGATCAGCCGCGGCGCCGTCAAGAGCCACCTCTCGCGGGGCATGGCCGGGCTGCGTACCGCCATGGCCGCGTGGTCGTAAGGGGTACATCATGAACACGCCACATGAACCCGACGAATTCTCCCCCGAGGAACAGCGCCTGCGCGACGCCTTGCACCACGCCGCCGGCCAGGTGCACCCCGGCCCCGACGGGCTGGCGCAGATCCGGCGGCGCACCGCCGCGTCGATCCCCTGGTGGCGTACGCCGGTGGCCGTCGGCCTGGCCGGTGCGACCGTCGTGGCAGCGGCGGTCATCGCCGGCGGCGTGGCGGTCCTCGGCGACGACGAGAGCCCCGTCGTGACGGCCGACTCGACGTCCACACCGCCGGAGTCCACCGACCCCATGCCCGCAGAGTCCGGCGCCGCCACGTCCGGGAACTCCCCGACCCAGACCGAGGGTGAACCGACCGAGCAGGCAGATGTCCGGACCATCACCGTTCCGGTCTATTACGTCGTCGACACACCGGCCGGGCTCCGTTTGACGCGCGAGTTCCGCGAGGTCGAGTCCGCCGCGCCGGCGGTGACCACAGCAGTGGCCCAGCTCGGCGAACCACCGCTCGACCCGGACTACCGCACCCTGTGGCCGAGGGGACTCGACGTCGAGTCCACCCAGGTGGAAGACGACACGATCGACGTCGTGTTCGCCACGATGCCAGAGCTCGAAGCCGACTCCAGCGAGGCGGCACGGATGGCCGCGCAGCAACTCATCTACACCGCGACCGCCGCGGCAGCCATGCACGACGCCGGCTCCGCCACGACCGTGCAGGTGAGCGTGGACGGCGAGCCGGCGGCCTGGCCACAAGGCGGGCCGGATCTGGCCGATCCCGCCGGCCGCGCCGACCCCTTGGAGGTCCGCCAGCTCGTGCAGATCGACGAGCCGGGCCATGGCGCGACGGTGGCCAATCCGGTCGCGGTGCGCGGTTCCGGCGCCGCGTTCGAGGCGACGCTGCAGTGGGAGGTCCGCAGCGACGGCGACGTCGTCGACTCAGGCACCGTCACGGCCGAAGAGTGCTGCACCATGTCGCCGTTCGAGTTCGAGCTCGACCTCGAACCGGGGACCTATGAGGTCGTCGTCAGTGAGATCGACGTCTCCGGCGGCGAGGGCCGCGCGCCGATGAGCGACACCAAGACCTTCACGGTGCAGTGAGCCGCGCGGTCGTCAGCGCCACCGATCCGTGGCGGCGAGCAGGACACCGGCGGCCACGGTTCCCGCGGTCGACGTGCGCAGCACCGTCGGCCCCAACCGGACGGTGACGGCGCCGGCCTCCTCCAGAATCTCGATCTCCTCCGGCGTGACGCCGCCTTCGGGTCCCACGACGATGACGACCTCGCCGGCTGCCGGTACGTCCAGCTCGCCGATCCGGCCACCGGCCTCTTCATGCAGGACGACGCCCAGCGAGGCGCCGCGGACGAGATCGGCGAGCTCGTTCGTCGTCACGGGGGCGGTCACGTCCGGCAGCCAGGCGCGCCTGGCCTGCTTCGCCGCTTCGCGCGCAGTGGAGCGCCAGCGCCGTAGCGCCTTGTCGCCGCGTTCGCCCTTCCAGCGCACCATGCAGCGGGCGGCCGACCACGGGACGATCGTGTCGACGCCGACCTCGGTCATCGTCTCCACGGCCGTCTCACCGCGGTCCTGTTTGGGTAGGGCCTGGGCCACGACGATGCGAGGCTGCGGCGCCGGAACGTCGATACGGTCGGTGACCTCGCAGGTGATGCCGTGCTTGTCGGCAGCAACGACGCGGCAGCGCGCCAGGTGGCCGGTGCCGTCGGTCAAATCGACAGTCTCGCCTGCGGTGATGCGGCGTACGACCGCGGCGTGGCGGCCCTCGTCGCCGGCCAAGACGATCCGCTCGCAGGTGCGAAACGCCTCGGGGTCGGCGTCGGCGAGGAACAGCGGGGCGGTCATGCGTGGCCGGCCGTCATGCTCGGCAGGAGGACCGGGTCAGTTGAGGCCCTCTTTGAAGGCGTCGCGGATCCGGGAGAAGAAGTTTCCATTGGACTCCCCCGACACCGGTCCCGGCACCGACTCTTCGTTGCGCAGCGCCGCCAGTTCGCGCAGCAACTCCTCTTGGCGGTGGTCGAGCTTGGTCGGCGTCTGGACGTCGAGGCGGACGATGAGATCGCCGCGGCCCGTACCGCGCAACTTCGGCACGCCGCGGGCGCTGAGCCGGACCTCCTCGCCGTGCTGCGCCCCGGGCCGGATCTCGATGGTGGCCGGGCCGTCGAACGTCTCGAGCTCCACCGAGGTTCCCAGTGCCGCGGCCGTCATCGGCACCGGCAACGTGCACCGCAAGTCGTCGCCGTCGCGGGTGAAGATCGGGTGCGGGGTGACGGTCACCTCGACGTAGAGGTCACCGGCTGGTCCCCCACCAGGACCGACCTCGCCCTGCCCGGCCAGCTGGATGCGGGTGCCGCTGTCGACACCGGCCGGGATCTTGATGGTGAGCTTGCGCCGGGTACGCACCCGGCCGTCGCCGGAGCACTCGACACAAGGGTTCGGGTTGATCGACCCGAAGCCATGGCACTGCGGGCACGGCCGGGTGGTCATGACCTGGCCGAGGAACGAGCGCTGCACCTGGCTGACCTCACCTTGGCCCCGGCAGGTGGGGCAGGTGGCCAATGCGGCGCCGTCGGCGGTCCCGCCGCCGTTGCAGACCGTACAGGTGACCGCGGTGTCGACCTGCAACTCCTTGGTGGCCCCGAACACCGCCTCGGACAGCTCGATCTTCAGCGGCACCAGCGCGTCCTGGCCGCGCCGCACCCGGCTACGCGGCCCGCGCGCCGTGGTGCCGCCGAAGAAGGCGTCCATGATGTCGGTGAACGAGAACGCACCGCCGAAGTTGCCGCCTGCCCCGCCGCCACTGGCCAGGGGGTCGGCGCCGAGGTCGTACATCTCGCGCTTCTGCGGATCGGTGAGCACTTCGTAGGCGGCGACCACCTGCTTGAAGCGCTCTTGGGTCTCAGGATCGGGATTGACGTCGGGGTGCAGCTGCCGCGCAAGCTTGCGATAGGCCTTCTTGATCTCGTCGTTCGAGGCATCCCTCGACACGCCGAGCACCTCGTAGTAGTCCGTGGTGGGCACCCTGTGATCTCCAACCATCCTGCGTTCTGCGCACTATCCTGCCGCGAGAATCTTGCTGACGTAACGGGCAACAGCGCCGACCGCTGCGATAGTCCCCGGGTAGTCCATTCGTGTCGGACCGACGACGCCCATGCTCGCCAACGCCTGCTCGTCCGGACCGTACCCGGTGGTCACGATGGACGTGGCCGACAGCCCCTGCAGTGCGTTCTCGTGCCCGATACGGACCCGCAGGGTGGGACTCGTCGCCTCACCGAGCAGGCGCAACAAGACGACATGTTCTTCCAGCGCCGACAACAAGGACTCGAGCTCATGGTCGAACTCGTGCCCGTAACGGGCCAGGTTACCCGTGCCGGCGACGGCGAGGCGATCTTCGTGCCGCTCGACGAGCGTCTCGAGCAGGGTGGCGGTGATGGCGACCACGAGGGGGCGCTCGTCCGGGTCGAACTGCTCGGACAGGTCGGCCACCCGGGACTCCACGGCACTGAAGTCCTGCCCCGCCACGAGTGCGTTCATCCGCGCGCGCAGATCGCCCAGGAACCGATCGTCGGGATCGGCGGGCAGCTCCACGACTCGCTGCTCGACTCGCCCGCCTTCGGTGATCAGCACGACCAGCACACGTTGCGGTGCGATGGCGACCAGTTCGACGTGCCGGACCGACGAACGCGTCAGCGACGGATACTGCACGATCGCGGCCTGCCTGGTCAGCTGGGCCAGCAACCGCACGGTACGCGAGACGACGTCGTCGAGGTCCACGGCGCCGTCGAGGAACGTCTGGATGGCACGGCGCTCCGCGACCGACAGCGGCTTGACGGTGGAGAGCTTGTCGACGAACAGGCGATAGCCCTTGTCGGTGGGGATACGGCCCGCGCTGGTGTGCGGCTGGGTGATGTACCCCTCGTCCTCGAGTACGGCCATGTCGTTGCGGATGGTGGCGGGGGACACACCGAGCTGGTGTCGATCGGCCAGCGCCTTCGAGCCGACGGGTTCCTGGGTGGCAACGTAGTCCTCGACGATCGCCCGAAGGACGTCGAGTTTGCGGTCATCAACGCTCAACCGCCTCACACCTCCTGCCGGGGACAGCTGAACTCTGGCACTCGACACTGCTAAGTGCCAAGTCTACGCGGTCGGGTCATCGGTGGTCACGCACGTGATGACCGCCGCCGCGGTGCGCATCGCTGCGCCGCATGCGGACATCGGACGGACTCCGGCGATACGACCACGTCCTCACTGTGACTCAGCTCACATTACGTGCCGGAAATTCCGGGGACCGAGTCCCCGTTAGTTCTCTGTGACCCTGAAACCGGGGAGCCACTCCCCGGTTCGTCCCACGTCGTCGAAGGAGCTCCGATGGACGGAGCAGCAACGGTGCCCCGGCTGAACCGGCTGCGGGTGGATGCGTCCCGCAATCGTGAGCGGATCATCGCCGCCGCGCGGGAGGCGTTCGTCGAGATCGGCCCGGACGTGCCGTTGGACACCATCGCCAGTCGCGCGGGCGTGGGCAACGCGACCCTCTACCGGCACTTCGCCGACCGTTGGGAGCTCGCCCATCAGGTCGCGGTCCAATCAATGACGCGCATCGCCGAGCAAGCTGAAGCGGCAGCGCACAGCGAGCCGGACCCGTTCGAGGCGCTGAGACACTTCATCCACGCCGCCGTCGACGAACGAGTCGGATCGCTCACGTCGTTGTTCTGCAAAGGGTTCGACAAGTCCGCGCCCGATGTCGTCGCGGCACGCGAGCGACTCGAGTCCGCAGTCGAACGCCTGATGGACGACGCCCGCGCATCGGGACAACTACGACCTGACGTCGCCCTCGGCGACGTGATGACCGCGCTGACGCAGCTCAGCAGGCCGATTCCAGGCTCGGACTGCGCCTATTTCGACCGGTTCACGCGCCGGCACCTGCAGTTGTTCATCGACGGCCTACACACCCCGATCCGGTCGACGCTGCCCGGATCCGCCGCCACGCTCGAGGCCCTCGAGCACCACGAGGCCTGACCACGAGGCCCCTGACCAGAACCAACGAGTCCAGTACGACGCCACAACCGAACCGACTTTGAATGGCTGGCCTTCGTCATGTCTGAAACTCCATCCCAGCTGCCGGATACTGCATCCCGGCCTGATCCCCGGCGCTGGAGAGCACTCGCCTTCATCGCCATCGCGCAGTTGATGGTCGTGCTCGATGCGACCATCGTCAACATCGCCTTGCCCTCCGCCCAAGCCGACCTCGGTATCTCTGACGGCAACCGGCAATGGGTCATCACGGCCTACGCGCTGGCCTTCGGCGGCCTCCTCCTACTCGGCGGGCGCGTGGCCGACATGTGGGGCCGCAAGCGCACGTTCCTCACCGGCCTGGTCGGCTTCGCTGCTGCCTCCACTCTGGGCGGCGCTGCGGTCAACGAAGCGATGATGTTCGGCTCGCGCGCCCTGCAAGGGGTGTTCGGCGCTCTGCTCGCGCCGGCCGCCTTGTCCTTGCTGGCGGTGATGTTCACCGACGGCAGGGAACGCGCCAAGGCGTTCGGCATCTTCGGCGCCATCGCCGGCGGCGGGGCTGCCCTGGGTCTCATCCTCGGCGGCCTGCTCACCGAGTACCTCGATTGGCGCTGGGTGTTCTTCGTCAACATCCCGATCGCGGCGTTCGCCTTCTTCGGCGCTGCCGCCCAGGTCTACGACCCGGCCGGCAGCAAGAACCGATCGCCGCTGGACCTGCCCGGCGCCCTGCTCGGCACGCTCGGCCTGGTGTCGCTGGTGTACGGCTTCACCCGCGCCGAGTCGCACGGGTGGTCGGAGACCACGACCATCGGCCTGTTCGTCCTGACAGCCGTCCTGTTGGCGACGTTCGTGCTCGTCGAACGGAAGGTGGCCGCGCCGCTGCTGCCGCTGCGCGTCGTGCTCGACCGCAACCGTGGCGGCGTCTACCTGGCGCTGGGGCTGGCGACCATCGCCATGTTCGGCCTGTTCCTGTTCCTGACGTACTACTTGCAGATCGTCAAGGGCTACAGCCCGGTGCGCTCCGGGTTCGCCTTCCTGCCGATGGTGGCGGGCATGGTGACCGGCTCGACGCAGATCGGTGCACGGCTCATCACCCGTGTCCCGGCGCGCTACATCATGACGCCAGGGTTGCTGGTCGCCGCCAGCGGCATGCTGATCCTGACACAGATGCAGCCGGACAGTTCGTACGTCGGTTTGCTGCTGCCAGCCCAGATCCTGTTGGGCCTGGGCCTCGGCTCGACGTTCATGCCCGCCATGAGCCTGGCCACCTACGGCGTGCAGCCACGCGACTCCGGCATCGCCTCGGCGATGATCAACACCTCGCAGCAGGTGGGCGGCGCGATCGGAACGGCGCTGCTCAACACGATCGCTGCCAGCGCCACGTCGGCCTACATCGCGGCGAACCTCGCCGGCGCGGCCTCCCCCGAGCTGGTTCAGCTCCAGGGCATGGTCGAGGGCTACACGTCCGCGCTGTGGTGGGCGGTCGGCATCCTGGTCGGCGCCGCTACTGCCGCGTTCACGCTGGTCAACGCCGGAACACATAACTCCGGCACTGCCCTCGTCACCGGCGACGAAGGCGAGGCGGCCCCGGTCATGGCGCACTGACCTCGCGATCTCGCATCCCCTGCCAGCGGGCCGGTCGCTGCCACCTGGTGTCAGCGCCCGGCCCGTACACGTGTCGCTGCCGGACGGTGGCTGCCGCACCGAGTACGGTCGCCGATCGTGAGCAGTTTTTCCGACCGCTACGGCCGCGACGTCCTCACCAACTCTCCGCATCCGAAACGCCGGGCGAGTACCGAACAGCCCGTCGAGATCGGCCTCGTCGTCGAAGACGTGCAGACCGGTTTCTGCGGCGCCGTCGTCGACTACGACAAGCACGGCGTCACCCTCGAAGATCGCCACGGGAAGGTGCGCAGCTTTCCACTCGGCCCCGGCTTCTGGATCGACGGCAAGCCCGTCGCCCTGGTGCGCCCCACCACAACGGCGGCGAAGAAGCCGGCACGCAGCGCATCGGGATCGATCGCCGTGCTCGACCACCGCGCCCGCACGGCCCGCGAAAGCCGCATCTACGTCGAGGGCAAGCACGACGCCCAGCTGGTGGAGAAGGTGTGGGGCCACGACCTGCGGGTCGAAGGCGTCGTCGTCGAGGAGCTGGGGGGCGCCGACGATCTCGCGGCGATCGTCGCGGACTTCGCTCCGGCACCGCACCGCCGTCTGGGCGTCATGCTCGATCACCTGGTGACCGGGTCCAAGGAGACGCGTCTTGCCCAGCAGGTCGCCGACGCGCCAGGCGCCGAGCACGTCCTCGTCCTCGGGCATCCCTACGTCGACGTGTGGCAGGCGGTGCGCCCGTCCGCCGTGGGCCTGACCGCCTGGCCCGACGTGCCCAAAGGGGTGCCATGGAAGGAGGGCGTCGTCGAGCGGCTCGGGTGGAACGTCGAAACCTGGGAGGCGTGGGAACGCATCCTCGGCTGCGTACGCACGTACGCCGATCTGGAACCGGCGTTCCTGGGCCGGGTGGAGGAGCTGATCGATTTCGTCACCGCGCCCGGCTCCCAATGATCACCAGGCCCATGGTTGGTTGGTTTCAGGCGCTATGACGCCCAAAACCAACCAATCATCACGCGCCTGCCGTACGGCGGCTTGCGTCAACTGACGAGGTCGCGAACGACGGCGTCGGCGAGCAACCGGCCACGGCGCGTCAGCACCAGGCGGCCGCGGTCGAACGCGTCGGGCACGCCGAGGCCGTCGTCCACCGCGCGGCGAGCTGCCGCCCGGCCCTCGGCGTCGAGAACATCGAGGTCGAGCCCGTCGACGTGGCGCACCTCGAGCAGGACGCGCTCGGTGCGCCGGGTCGACGTGTCCAGGACCTCTCGCGCCTGAGCCGGGCTCGTGCCCGCGGCCAGCCGGGCCGCCCACGGCGCGGGGTGCTTGACGTTCCACCAGCGGGTGCCGCCTACGTGGCTGTGCGCGCCCGGCCCGACACCCCACCAGTCTCCGCCGGTCCAGTACAACTCGTTGTGCGCGCATCGCGCTGCCGGTGAAGTCGCCCAGTTGGACAGCTCGTACCACGTGAAGCCCGCAGCGCCGAGGACGTCATCGGCCAGTTCGTACTTGTCGGCTTGATCGTCGTCGTCGGGCATGGGCAGCTCACCGCGCCGGATCCGAGCGGCCAGCGCGGTGCCCTCCTCGACGATCAGGGCGTAGGCACTGATGTGGTCCGGGCCGGCGGCCACCGCCGCGTCGAGGCTGGCGCGCCAATCGTCGATGCTCTCCCCCGGCGTGCCGTAGATGAGGTCAAGGCTCACATGCTCGAAACCGGCCTCCCGCGCCTCGGCCACTGCCTCGGTCGCACGCCCTGGGGTGTGGACGCGGTCGAGGACGGCGAGCACGTGCGGGCGGGCGCTCTGCATGCCCAGCGACACGCGCGTGAAGCCCGCCGCTCGCAGCGCGCTCAGCGACGCCGGCGTCACCGACTCCGGATTTGCCTCGGTGGTGATCTCGGCGTCCTCGCTCAAACCGAACTCGCCGTCGATGACGTCAAGGACCCGGGCCAGATCGCCCGGCGGCAGCAAGCTCGGCGTCCCACCGCCGACGAACACCGTCGACACGGTGATGTCGGCGCCGCCGAGGACACGGCGGGCGAGCCGGAGCTCAGCGATCGCGCCGTCGGCCCAGCTCGATCTGGACGCTCCGGGCGCGGGGCCGAGCTCGTCCGCGGTGTAGGTGTTGAAGTCGCAGTAGCCACACCTGGTCACGCAGAACGGCACGTGCAGGTAGACGCCGAACGGACGGGTGCCCACCCCCTCCAGCGACGCGGGCGGCAACGACCCGTCGGCGGGCGCGGGCGATCCCTCGGGCAACGTCGATGGCACCTGCCCATTGTCCCCTCCGGGCCGAACCTGCTGCACCCGGCGGTGGGGGCACGAGGCAGTCCCCCCGGCTACGACGTGTACATGCTGTCCAGGACGTCCATGTACTTCTTCTCCACGGCCTTGCGCTTGACCTTGAGGCTGGGCGTCAGGTCGCCGGACTCCACGGACAAGTCGGTGGAGAGGATCTGGAACTTCTTGATGGTCTCCCACCGCTCGAGCCGCGCGTTGAGCTGGTCGACCTCGCCCTGGATGAGCTCGTGGACGGCCTCGGACCGAGTCAACTCCTCATACGACAGGCCGCCCATCCCGTTGCGGGTGGCCCAGTCGCGGATGGCCTCCGGATCGAGCGTGATGAGGGCGGTGCAGTAGTTGCGGGTGTCGCCGTGCACGACGATCTGGCTGGCGTACAAGCTGACCGCCTTGAAGATCACCTCGATCTCCTGCGGAGCGACGTACTTGCCGCCGGAGGTCTTGATGAGGTCCTTCTTGCGGTCGGTGACCCGCACGTATCCGTCGACCAGCTCGCCGATGTCGCCGGTGTGGAACCAGCCGTCGTCACCGAGCACCTCGGCGGTGAGATCGGGACGACCGTGATAACCGCGCATCACGCCCGGCCCCTTGAACAGGATCTCGCCGTCGTCGGCGATCGACACCTGCATACCGGGCACGGGTGGTCCTACCGTGCCGAACCGGCAGTCGTGCGGCAGGTTCACACACGTGGCCGCGCTGGTCTCGGTGAGGCCGTAGCCCTCCAGGATCAGCAGCCCGGCGGCGTGGAACCATTCGGCGACCTCACGCGACAGAGCCGCGGCGCCACTGACGAAGAACCGGATCCGCCCGCCCATGCGTGCCTTGATCTTGCTGAACACGAGACGGTCGGCCAGGAAGTACTGCGCAGCCAGCAGGCCGCCCGGTTCACGCCCGGCCTGCTTGAGCTCGGAGACCTTGGCGCCGACACCGAAAGCCCAGTCGAAGATCTTCTCTTTGACTCCGCCCTCGTCCCGGACGCCGGTGATCACCTTGGCCCGGACCTTCTCGAAGATCCGGGGCGCTCCGGCCATGAACGTCGGCTGCACCGTGCCGAGGTTGTCGACGATCCGGTCGAGGTTGCCGTCGACGGCCGTCGTGAAGCCGATACGCAGCTGGATCGCTTCGAGCGCCTTGCCGAACGAGTGCGACAGCGGCAGCCAGAGGTACTGCACGTCGTCGATACCGAGGATGCCGAGCTCGTCGATCGCGACGCCCTCGAACGTCCAGTTGTCGTTGACCAGCCGGACGCCCTTGGGACGGCCGGTGGTGCCGGAGGTGTAGATGAGCGTGGCGAGGGTCTCGGGGCCTACGCCGGCCAGGGCGTCGTCGACCGCGCTCGGGCGCTCGGCCAGCAGCTCGCGACCGAGTCGCTCGAGGTCGTCGAAGCCGATGACGAAGTCACCGTCGGCGGCGCCGTCGAACACGACGATCTTCGTCACGGTGCTCGACGCCGAGCGGTGCTCGACGATCTTGGCCACCTGTTCGTCGTTCTCGGCGAACACGATCCGCGCCTCGGAGTCGTCCAGGATGTAGGTGACGTCCTCAGGGGTCGTCGCGGGGTAGATCGTGGTGGTCGCCGCACCCACGGCGTTGATGGCCAGGTCGGCGAGGATCCATTCGATCCGCGTCGACGACGCCAGCGCGACCCGCTGCTCGTGCTCGATGCCCAGGGACAGCAGACCGGCACCCAACGCCCACACGCGGTCCTTCGTCTGCGCCCAGGTCAGGGTCGACCAGCCGGATCCGTCGGGGTAGCGGTACGCCTCGCGGTCGGGCGTCGCCGCGACCCGGTCGGCGAACATCCGCCCGATGGAGGCCGGACGATTCGCGACCTGATCGGCCTTGTCAGTGGTGCCGACGCTCATGCATCCTCCCAAACTCACCGAACGGTGGACCGCCGGTTCACAGCCAGGTGGGAGGAAGGTTACGACCTGGTAGCTCCCAACGACAGCCCGCGCGGCGAACATGTTGCCGAAATATGCCCGACAAGCGTTGCCTCCACCGTATCCGACCAAGGCCTTCGCCTCGGGCCTTGCAGTGTCAGCGACGCCCATCCAGCGGATGATCACGAACACGGGGCGCGTCGCGTGGGCCGAGGCGATCACCGTCGGGTAGAACTGACAGCATGAACCGCACCGCCGTGGACTCACACGAGAACTGGCTCGACCCCGAAGATCTCGAGTTCGCCCGGCGACGATTGCCCATCCTCTACGTCAACGCGGTGCCCACCCGCGTCGACGACACCGGGGTCGTGACGTCGGTCGGCCTGCTCCTGCGCGCCACGCCACAAGGTGAGATCCGCCGCGAGCTCGTCGCGGGCCGGGTGATGCACCACGAACGCATTCGCGACGCACTGCAACGCCACATCGAGAAAGACCTCGGCCCGCACGCCCTGCCCCAGATCCCGGCTTCTCCCCTGCCGTTCACCGTCGCGGAGTACTTCCCCACGCCGGGGGTCACGGCGTACCACGATCCACGGCAGCACGCGGTGGCGCTCGCGTTCATCATCCCGGTCGCCGGCGACTGCGCACCCCGCCAGGACGCTCTCGACTTGGCGTGGCTGCCGCCCGCGGAGGCCGCGGACGACGCCCTGCAGAAAGAGATGCTCGGCGGGCACGGCATCCTGCTGCGCCACGCACTGGCTCACCTCGGCTTCCCGCCGGCGCCCTGACCGCACAGCAAACGGGACTTACTTCTTCGTCGTCTGTCCCCCGGCGGCGTCGGACGACAAGGCGGCGATGAACGCCTCCTGGGGCACTTCCACCCGCCCGACCATCTTCATCCGCCGCTTGCCTTCCTTCTGCTTCTCCAGCAGCTTGCGCTTGCGCGAGATGTCACCGCCGTAACACTTGGCCAGCACATCCTTACGGATCGCGCGGATGTTCTCGCGAGCGATGATCCGTGACCCGATGGCCGCCTGAATCGGCACCTCGAACTGCTGGCGCGGGATGAGTTCCTTGAGCTTCGCGGCCATCGCCACGCCGTAGTCGTACGCCTTGTCTTTGTGCACGATCGCGCTGAAGGCGTCGACCGGGTCACCGTGCAGCAGCACGTCGACCTTGACGAGATCGGCCTCCTGCTCTCCGGCGGGCTCGTAATCGAGGCTGGCGTAGCCACGGGTACGCGACTTCAGCGCGTCGAAGAAGTCGAACACGATCTCGGCCAGGGGCAACACGTAGCGCAATTCCACGCGGTCCTCGGACAGGTAGTCCATGCCGAGCATCGACCCGCGCCGCGACTGGCACAACTCCATGATCGCGCCGACGAACTCGCTGGGCGCCAGCAGCGTCGCTCGTACGATGGGTTCGCGGACCGTGGCGATCTTGCCGGTGGGGAACTCGCTCGGGTTGGTGACGGTGGCCTCGGTACCGTCTTCCATGGTCACCTGGTAGACGACGTTCGGAGCGGTCGAGACGAGGTCGAGATTGAACTCGCGCTCGAGTCGCTCGCGCACGATCTCCAGGTGCAGCAGACCCAGGAAGCCGCACCGGAACCCGAACCCCAACGCACCGGAGGTTTCGGGCTCGTAGACCAGCGCGGCGTCGTTGAGCTTCAACTTGTCCAGCGCCTCGCGCAAGTCCGGGTAGTCCGAGCCGTCCAGCGGGTAGAGCCCGGAGAACACCATCGGCTTGGGCTCGCGGTACCCGGGCAGGGGATCGGTGGCCGGCGCGCCGGCGAGGGTGACGGTGTCACCCACCTTGGACTGGCGCACGTCCTTGACCCCGGTGATGAGATAGCCGACCTCGCCGACGCCGAGGCCGTCGGCCGGGTTCATGTCCGGCGCGATGACGCCGATCTCCAGAAGTTCGTGGGTGGCCTTGGTGGACAGCATCAGGATGCGCTCTCGCGGCGCCAGCGCACCGTCGATCACCCGCACGTAGGTGACCACGCCGCGGTAGGTGTCGTAGACGCTGTCGAAGATCATCGCCCGGGCCGGGGCATCGGCGTCGCCCGTGGGCGCCGGGACCTCGGCGACGATCCGCTCGAGCAGGTCGAGCACACCCTCGCCGGTCTTGCCGCTGACCCTGAGGACGTCGTCGGGCGAACCGCCGATCAGGTGGGCGATCTCGGCCGCGTACTTCTCCGGCTGCGCCGCCGGCAGGTCGATCTTGTTCAGGACCGGGATGATGTGCAGGTCGTGCTCGAGCGCCAGGTACAGATTGGCCAGCGTCTGCGCCTCGATGCCCTGAGCGGCGTCGACCAGCAAGACCGCGCCCTCGCAGGCGGCCAGACTGCGGCTGACCTCATACGAGAAGTCGACGTGCCCGGGGGTGTCGATGAGGTTGAGCACGTACGTGGTGCCCGCGCGGTCGCCGGCCTGCGACGTGAACGGCAGCCGGACCGCCTGGCTCTTGATGGTGATGCCGCGCTCGCGCTCGATGTCCATGCGGTCCAAGAACTGCGCCCGCATGGTGCGGTCGTCCACCACGCCGGTCAGCTGCAGCATCCGGTCGGCCAGCGTCGACTTGCCATGATCGATGTGGGCGATGATGCAGAAATTGCGCAGCAACTCCGGCGGCGTGGCCGATGGAGGGGGTGCGTTCACACTGACTGGCACGCAGCGTCCTCGAGGCTTCCTGGTCGGCGGGTCATCGGTGGGCGGCGACAGCGACTCGCCCAGTGGGATCCATCATCCCATGCCCGGCGGTCATGCTCACAGTTGCGGCGCCGCGTCATGACATCGGGGCTGGCGTCTGCGCATCGAAACGGCCATAGTGTGACGCGCTGAATCGTTCGCGCCATGGCCAGTGTCCCAGGAGTACTGATGCCCCGCCCGTCCGTCGTCGCCCTCGGCGCCGCGTGCGTCTTGTCCGTGCTCGCGTGGTCGATCCCGGCGGCGGCCAGTGACGCGGCTCAACGAGCGGGCGAGGAGCACATCGCTGTGCGGCACTGGACCGACGCCGCCGACTGGGCCGCCGGCACCTCCGACGGCTTGTGGCCCCTGCCCGGACAGCCCGCCGGTGTGATGATCAGCAGCCCGGCCGGCACCGCCGACTTCACCGATCCGAACACCGGGCAGACCACCACGTGGGAGTACTCCACGTGGACCTCGCCATACACCGAACTCGACTTCGCCGCGACCGAGATCGTGCCCTCGTGGAACGCCTCCACACCGCACGGCACCTGGATCTCGGTCGAGCTTCGCGCCACCTACACCAACGGCGACCAGTCACCGTGGTTCGCGATGGGCCACTGGGCCGCCGGCGACACCACCATCGACCGCACCACCGTCGAAGACCAATCCGACGGAACGTCCAGCGTGCTGACCGATACGCTCGCCGTCGACGATCCCGGCGCCGGCATCCTCATCCGCGGCTACGAGCTGCGCCTGACGTTGCGCCGCGCACCAGGGTCGCTGTCCACACCGCGGGCCTGGTCGATCGGTGCGATGGCCTCGCACGTTCCCGAGCGATTCGACGTCGAACCCAGCGCCGGCGGAATCGCCTGGGGCACCGAGCTCGACGTCCCACGCCGTTCGCAGAACATCCACAGCGGCAACTATCCGGAGTACGGCGGCGGCGGTGAGGTGTGGTGCAGCCCCACTTCCACGACGATGGTCATGGAGTACTTCGGCATCGGGCCTTCCCGCGACGACATGGACTGGATCGAGCCCGGCTACACCGACCCGCAGGTCGCGCATGCGGCTCGGATGACCTGGGACTACGCCTACCAGGGTGCCGGCAACTGGCCGTTCAACACCGCGTACGCGGCGTCGTTCACCGGGCTGGAAGCCTTCGTCACGCGGCTGCACTCCCTCGACGACCTCGAGCGGCTCATCGCCGCGGGGATCCCCGTGGTGACCTCACAGTCGTTCCAGCCGAGCGAGTTGGACGGCGCCGGTTACGGAACCGCGGGGCACCTGTTCGTCGTCGTCGGGTTCACCGAGGACGGCGACGTCGTGGTCAACGACCCCGCGTCGAGCTCGAACGAAGCGGTACGCCGGGTGTATCCGCGCGAGCAGTTCGAGCAGGTCTGGCTGCGCACCAAGCGGCATCTCGCCGACGGCTCCGTGGCCGGCGGATCCGGCGGCATCGCCTACATCATCCACCCGTACGACGTCCCGCTGCCCGATGGCGGCGACGGGTCATGGTGACCTCGTGGTCGGCGGTCGACAAGCGGCGGCGACGGCAGGTGCGCGACGTGGTCGACCTGACCGCCGAATTGGCTGGTGAACCGTAGCACTGGTAGTCTTGGCGGTCGCGTGTTCACCCGCCCTCTTGACCTGTCCAACCAAACCGAAGGCACACGTTCGTGGCGAACATCAAGTCCCAGAAAAAGCGCATTCTCACCAACGAGAAGGCCCGCCTGCGCAACAAGGCGGTCAAGTCCGAGGTGAAGACCGCCATCCGGCGGTTCCATGAAGCAGCCGACGCCGGTGACGTCGACCAGGCGCAGGCCTTGGCTCGCAACGCGGCTCGCAAGCTCGACAAGGCGTCGTCCAAGGGCGTCATTCACAAGAACCAGGCGGCCAACCGTAAGTCGGCCGTCACGAAGCGCGCCGCCTCGCTCTGAGCTGAATCGTCTGTCGGCGCCGTGTCCAGGGTGGACGCGGCGCCGTTCGTCATGCTCTGGCTGCCGCGCCCTGTTCCGCGCGGGCCGAGCCGATGTGCACCAGCGCCGTGGTCAACGCCAGCGTCGGGTCGTTGCCACCGCCCTTGACAGCGAGATCGGCCTCAGCCACGGCACGGATGGCGTGAGCCAGCCCGGCCGGGGTCCAGCCGCGCAATTGTCCGCGCAGGATCCGCACCTTCCAGGGCGGAACGCCGAGATCGCGGGCGACATCGGCGTCGCGCAACCCTCGCGGTGCACCGGCAAGCCGGGCCAGTGAACGCAGCGCCGTGGCCAGCGCCCCGGTGATCAGGACCGGGTCGGTACCAGTCTCGAGCGCCCAACGAAGCTGTTCGACGGCTTCGCCGGTCTTGCCCTCCACAGCGCGGTCGGCCACCACCCAGCCCTTCACCTCCGCACGCCCCTCGAAGTACATCGCGATGACTGAGCTGGAGACGACGCCGTCGGGGGCGTCGGAGGCCAACTGGGCCGCGGCCGACGCCAGCCCCCGCAGCTCGCCGCCGACGGCGTCGACCAGTTGGCGTGCGGCTTGCTCGTCGATTCGCCCGCCGGCGCGGCGGACTTCGGCCCGGACGAAGGCGACCTGGTCGTCAGGCCGAGTGATGCGATCAGCCGCGACCTCGTGCACCCCCGCTTTGCGCAGGGCCGTGAGCAGTTTCTTCCCCTTGACCCCACCCGGGTGGACGAGAACGACATGAATGCCGTCGGCCGGAGCTTTGACCTGGGCCACCAGGAGCTCGCCGACGGCGTCGGACACGTCTTGGACGTCCTGGACCACCAGAACACGGCTAGTGGCGAACAGCGACGGACTCAGATGCTCGGCCAGACCGCCGGGGGTCAGTTCGCTTCCGGCGGTGACGGAGACGTCGGCGTCGGCATCGGCCGCTCGTGCGGCCTTGACCACGGCACCGACGGCTCGTTCGGCGAGCAGCGTTTCGGGCCCGGCGACGAGCGTGACAGGGACCAGGGGGTCAGCGGACAGCGCAGCCATAACGAAGCACAGCATGGCATGCGGCTCCGACAACGACGTACGTGGATGTGCCGACACGCCGCTCACGGTGCGAGCGCCGCGTCCCGGGTCACCACGCCGAGCCCGGCCGGTCCGCGAACGACGGCCACCGCACCGTCGTGATCGGTGCGGAAGGTGCGCACGCCCCCGGCCCGGAGCGTATCGAGCACGGACGGCGCCGGATGGCCGTAGGCGTTGTCGTCGCCGACGCTGATCAGCGCGATTCGCGCATCGAGCCCGGTGAGCAGCCCGTGGTGCTGGTTCGGCGAGCCATGGTGCGCGACCTTCAGCACGTCCGTGCTCAGCCTCGGCTCCGAACGCATCAGGGCACGCTGCGCCGCAGGTTCGAGGTCGCCGGTCAGCAGAACGTCGACGCCGTCGACCTCGGCGTCGAGCACGACGCTGGCGTTGTTCGACACCGACTCCGGCGCGGAGATGAGCCGGCGCGGCCACAGCACTTCCAACGTGAGCTGATCACCCACCGCGATCCGCTGGCCCGGCTCAGCCGCTGACATCGGCACGCCAGCTTCGTCGAGGCGGCGCGTCACGTCAGCGGCGTTGTCCGCTGGCTCGCGCAGCGGCGAGACGAGCGCCCGGCCGACGTGGCGGCCGTCCAGCACGCCGCGTACGCCGCCGACATGATCGAGGTCGAAATGGCTGAGGACCAGCAGCGGAACGGTGTGTACGTCCAGCTCGTCGAGACAGCGCCGCACCGGCGCCGGTTCGCGGCCGGCGTCGACGACCACGGCGGTGTGCTCGCCTGCCCGCAAGACCACGGCATCGCCTTGCCCGACGTCGCAGGCCACCACCAGCCACTCCGGCGGTGGCCAGCCCGGCGACGGTAGGGCACGCAGCAGACCGACGGTCAGGGCCGCACCGGCCGCCAGCGACACGACGGGCCGGCGGAGCACCAGCGGCATCGCCGCGACCGCGACCAGGGCCAGTGTCACCGACGTCACGACGCCGGCGGCGCCGGGTACCCAGGGCATCGTGGCGCCGGGCCGCTCGGCGAACCAGTGCGCGAGCGTGGCGATCCACCAGGCCGGGATGCCGGCGACCCAGGCCGACCACGCCGCCACCGTAGGCGCGAGCGGACTGATCGCGGCTGCGACGACGCCGAAGATCGTCGCCGGCGCCACAGCCGGCGCGGCGAGCACGTTGGCCGGCAACGAGGCCAGGCTCAGTTCGCCGGACACCGCGAGAAGCATGGGTGTGCAGGCCACTTGCGCGGCCAACGGGACGACGATGGCCACCGCCAGCGGCCGGGGCAACCACCACATCGCGCGTTGCCAATGCGGCACCAGGGCGAGAATGCCCGCTGTCGCCAGCACGGACAATGCGAACCCGACGCTGCGTGCCAGCCACGGATCGATCAGGAGCAGAAGCGTCGCCGCCGCCGCGAGCGCGGGTAGGCCACGGCGGCGCCCGGCCACGGCCAACCCGACCACCGCGACGACTCCCATCGCGGCAGCTCGAAGCACGCTCGGGTCAGGACGCGCCAGAAGCACGAAGCCGACCACGGCGAGCAGGCCGACGACCGGCAGGGCGTAACTGCGCAGCCCCGACCAACGCGCCACGGCGAGCACCACGACCAAGACGATCGTGATGTTGGTGCCCGAGACCGCCGTGAGGTGGGTGAGACCCGCGGCCTTCATGTCCTGCCGTAGGTGATCGGTCATCAACGACTCGTCGCCGACGACGAGTCCCGGGATCAAGCCTCTGGCATCTGGGCCCAGGCCGGAGACGCTGGCTCGCAGGCCCGCCCGCAACGGTTCGGTCAGGCGCGACGCGGTGCTCGGCGCGCCGATGAGTTCAGGACCTGCTCGAGGCCGCAGGACCGCGGCGACGTCGGGGGCACGACCACGGCTGGGCTCCACGATGCCACCGGTCCGGATGCGCTGTCCCGGCAGCAACGCCGCCCAACTCGTCTCACCGGTGACGAACAGTACCGGCGAGCGAAGCTCGTAGGAGAGTGATCTGCCGGAGATCCGTTCGACCCGGATGCGGCCGACGACGTAGGTCTGCTCGTCGCCGGCTTCCATGGCCTCAGCGGCGGGTTTCGCCGCAACCCGGTGGCGCTCGACCGGGTCCCCTGTCAGGACACCCTCGATCTCGACGTACGCGCCGGCCTCGGCCAGGTCCGTGACCGGCCCGCCGTGCATCGGGGCCGCCCGCGAAGCACCGACGGCCAGGCCGGCCACCAGGCACAACCCCGCTACCGCGACCGCGCGGCGTCGTCCGGACGGCCGCATCCAGGCCACCGCCGCCACGGTCGTGACGGTGACGAACACGCCCACGGCTGCTGCGGCACCCCACGTACACGCGAGCCCGGTGAAGGTTCCAGCCCACAGCGCCAGCGCCACGGGCACGAGCCGCAGGTCGAGGCGGTCGCGAGGCGGTTCCGTGCGCGGCGCGCTCGCCACAGTGGAGCTCACACGGTCACGAGCCCGTCAAGGTCAGCGAGACGCTGCTCGCCGATGCCGGACACCTCGAGCAGTTCGTCGATGACGGTGAAGCGCCCGTTCTCGTCTCGCCAGTCGAGGATGCGCTGGGCCAGCGCCGGCCCGATGCCCGGCAGCGACTGGAGTTGCTCACTCGTGGCGGTGTTGAGATTCACCGGGACGCCGGCTGCGTTTCCGGCGGCCGGATCGCCGCCGTCGTTCGTCGGTGGCTCCGGTGGTGGCGCCGGTGGCTGCCCGGGCGGCGGTTCACCCGTGACCACGACCTGCTCACCGTCGGTGAGCACCCTGGCGAGATTGATCGGCGTGAGATCGGCTTCGTCGGTGGCACCACCTGCGGCACGGACAGCGTCGATGACCCGTGAGCCCGCGGGTAACTCGACGACCCCCGGCTTCGCGACCAGTCCGGCGACGTGGACGATCATCGGCTCAGCCGCGGTGGGTGACGTCGCCGGGGCCGGGTCGACAGCTGCAGCCGTGGCCGGCGGCTCACCGGTGGGCTGAGCCGATGGCTCGATGGGTGTTCCGCTCGACTCGACCGTGGCCGCGATCGGTTCGATGGTCGGCCGGCCGAGCCCGAACAGGATCACCGCCCCGGCGACACCGAGTAGTACGACCAGCACCACGACGGCTACGTGAGCGCGATCCAGTCCGCCGCGAGCCGTACGCAGGGTCGGTGGAAGCCAGCCGTTAGGTTCGGATCGCGGCTCCGCTGCCGCTGGTGTAGCAGGCTCGGTGCGCGGTCCGGAGTGGTCGTCGTCCGCCCCGGAGCCGGTAGCCGACGTTCCGGTGACCCTGCGGATTCGCGCCCGCACCATGGCCGTCGCGTCGTCGTCGATCGTGGCATGGCGGGAGCGGTTCGGGCGCATGTCCGTGACGCTAGGCAGCCGCGGCTGCTCCCCTCCACCCCGCCGAGCGCAATTGTGGACAACCCACCCCGCCCAATTCGCCTGTGGACTCCCCGCCCCCGCGAGTCAAATGATCATGTTCAC
>NZ_DAHVSH010000201.1:0-3037 GCF_027324685.1 Haloactinopolyspora sp. | reverse complement strand
GAGATCAAACCGACCGCTGAATGGACATGAGGGCTGTATCGCCTTTATCGTCAGGGACCAAGGTCATGAGTGTCAGCGTCAAGCCCCGGCTTGCTGACCGGCAACCCTCCACCGCGGTGGGGTGCCCCGGGTGAAGACCTGGCCGGGCATGAGCCGTGTCCGGCAAGCGCGGGCCCGTCGCACCGGGCCCCCAAGGCCCCGGAGGCGACGATGACGCTGACCGCACGACGTACCGCACCCGTTCAGCCGACCACCCACTGTGCCCGTTCAGGCCGCGCTGAGCGGGTGCACGCTGCGCCGGTCCCGGCTGGGCCGCTGCTGCCCATCGTCGGCGCCGGCTCGCCGGTTCCGCTGGTCACCGGCGCTGAACGTCCCTACGCCAACCTCGACTACGCCGCCAGTGCGCCGCCGCTGCAGGCGGTCGCCGACCACGTCGACGAGCTCCTGCCGTACTACGCCAGCGTTCACCGTGGCGCGGGTTACGCCTCCCAGGTGTGCACCCGCGTGTACGAGGGCGCGCGGGCGGCGGTCGCCGAGTTCGTCGACGCCCGCTCCGACGACGTCGTGGTGTTCACCCGCAACACCACCGATTCGCTGAACCTGATGGCCGGTTGCGTCCCAGCCGGCGGCGAGGTCGTCGTCCTCGACATCGAGCACCACGCGAACCTGCTGCCGTGGCGCCACCGCCGGGTGGTCGAGGCGGCCGCGACGCTGGAACGGACTCTGGCGCGAGTCGAGGCCGAGCTGGCTCGCCGCCCGGCGGCGTTGTTGGCCGTCACCGGCACGTCGAACGTCACCGGCGAGCAACTGCCGCTCGGCTTGCTCTCTCGCATCGCCCACCGGCACGGCGCCCGGATCGCCGTCGACGCCGCGCAACTCGTACCGCACCGGCGGATCGACCTGGTGGCCTCGCAAGTCGACTACCTCGCCTTCTCCGGGCACAAGCTGTACGCGCCCTGGGGTGCCGGGGCCTTGGTCGGCCGGCGGGACTGGCTCGACGAGGCGCCGCCCTACCTCGCCGGTGGCGGCGCCGTCCGCGAGGTGGGGCTGGACGAGGTGCGCTGGACCTCGGCCCCGGCGCGACACGAGGGCGGCTCCCCGAACGTCGTGGGTGTCGCGGCGCTGGCCCGAGCGTGTCAGGTCATCGGCGCACTGCCCGAGGGCAGCCTCGAAGCGCACGAGTCCGCGCTGCGGCGCCGCTTGCTGGCCGGGCTCGGGGACGTGCCAGGTGTGCAGGTCCACCGGATCTGGCCGGACAGCTCATCGGCGGTCGGGGTGGTCGCGTTCTCGGTGCGCGGCTACGCCCCCGGGCACGTGGCCGCGTACCTGTCGGCCGAGCACGCGGTCGGTGTCCGCGACGGGAAGTTCTGCGCACACCCGCTCGCCGCCCGGCTCGGGTTCCCCGACGGTGCGCTGCGCGCGAGTTTCGGGCTCGCCACCACCGCCGACGACGTCGATCGGCTCGTCACCGGGATCGACACGCTGGTCCGCAACGGAACCAACTGGAGCTACGACGTCGTGGACGGGCGCTACGAGCCGGTCCCCGATCCGCGGCCGTGGCCGGAGTGGGTGCCCAGCGACGTCGGTCCGGTCACCCGGGGTTGCCAGCCCGGTACCTAGTGCGCTGCGATGGTGGCATGACCTGGCGCCACGCTGCGGGAGTGATCCTCGTGTCGGTCCTGTGGGCGGTGCCGGCGTGCAGCGGCCCGGCGGACTCGGCGAACGGCGAGACCGAACGCCCGGTCACCCCGGCCGAATCGCCGTCGCCGACGACGGAGCCGACCACGGAACCGACGGTGCAGCCGACACGTGAGCCCACGCCCACGCCCACACCGACGCCCGCGGAGTTCACTCCCGCGGCGGCGATGGCGGTGGTGGAACACCTCGCCGGCACCATCGGACCCCGTGAGGCCGCCTCACCAGCGTTCGCCGAAGCGGCCGCCTACGTCTCCGAGCGGTTCACCCGCTTCGGCTACGACGTCACGCAGGTCGATGTGCCCGTCCCCGCTGGGGACTCCTGGGGAGTCGCCGTCGACAGCGGCGCGTCGGCGAACGTCATCGCCGATCCGGCCGGGTTCGATCCCACCCGTCCGCATGTGGTCATCGGCGCGCACCTGGACACGGTGGCCGCAGCGCCAGGCGCGGAGGACAACGCGTCCGGGGTGGCTGTCCTGCTCGAGCTCGCGCGGATGGCGGCCGTCGAACCGCCGCCGGTCCCCGTCCGGTTCATCGCCTTCGGCGCCGAGGAACCCCGGGGCGAGGGGGACGACCTGCACCACTTCGGCTCCCAGCAGTACGTGCGCGAGTTGCCCGAGGCTCGACGCCAGGCGATCCGAGCCATGGTGGCGCTGGACCGGGTCGGTGTCGCGGCCGATCACGTCCCGGTCTGCACCGGAGGGCTCGGAACGACCGCGGTCCGCAGTGCACTGGTCGACGCGGCGGCGGCAGTCGACATCCCGGTGCAGGAATGCGAGAACCGCGCCAGCGACCACTGGTCGTTCGAGAAGGCCTCGATCCCGGCGGCAAGGCTGGGCAGCATCCCGTTCGCCGGCTACCACTCACCCGACGACGTCCCGTCGGTCGTCGATCCCGGGCAGCTGAACCGGGTCGGCAACATCACCTGGGCATGGCTGCAACGACAATGAGCGCGAAACCTTGACTTCGAGTGCACTCGAAGCTCTACCGTCGACGTCGTGACGAACGAGTTGGACACGCGCCCGGCGCCCGCGCCGCCACCTGCGGCACCGACCGCACCGGCAGGGCCCACCGAGTCCATCGCCGACGTGGCCGAGCGCACCGGTGTCACGGCGCACACGCTGCGGTACTACGAGCGCATCGGGCTGCTGAACGTCGCACGTGACCATGCCGGGCACCGGCGTTACACGCCCGATGACGTCGACCGCGTCGTGTTCATCGCGCGGCTGCGCCAGACGGACATGCCGATCCGCGACATTCAGCGCTACTTCGACCTGGTCGCGCAGGGACCGTCCACCGAGCCCGAGCGGCTGGCACTCATGAGGGCCCAGCGCGACGCCGT
>NZ_DAHVSH010000197.1:0-20805 GCF_027324685.1 Haloactinopolyspora sp. | reverse complement strand
CTGACGAAGGCGTGCTCGGCGATCTGTTTCGTGGTCAAGCCCTGGCTGACCAGTTCGGCGATGTCCTGCTCGCGCTTGGACAGCACGTCCCACACCGGAAGCCGCTCGGCCTGGGCGTCGGCGCAGGTGAAGATGAGCGTCACCGCGGCGTCGTCGTTGTCGGAGAGGCGGTAGGACTTCACGATCAGCTGCTGGTTGGTGGCGTTGTCGCGCACGCTCCGGGTGTGAACACGCTTGCCGTGCAGGCGGAACTCCGTCATGGCCGCGGCGATGCTCTCGTCCACGGGGTTGCCGGCCGGCCCGCCGAGACTGGGCTCCTTGCGCGCGCTGCGGTTGCGGAAGAGCACCTGTGCGTCGAGGTCGGTCACCACGATCGCCTCGGGTACCCGGTCGAGGGCGCGTTCAAGCATGCTCGCGCGCCGGCCGGTGTGCTCGAACCGCAGCGCCCGCTCGGCCGCCAGACCGAGCTGCTCGCTCGCCAGCCGGGCGGAGACCAGGTCGCTGTCGCTGAACGCCGGTTGGGCGGCGGAGCGGGCGAAGTTGATCGTGCCGAAGAACGTGCCGGCGACGGTCACCGGCGCCTCCAGCGAATGGGCGTATCCGCCGACACCCAGCGCCCAGCGGGCGCCGCATTCAGCCCACCGCTGCGGCGCGACCACCCGCGAGGAGTCGATCGGGCGGCGCTGCTCGACGACGAAGTCCAGCACCGGGTCGTCCGCGCGGCCGTAGTCCTCGTAGTCGTCCAAGAAGTCGGTCTCGACCTCAGCACGCATACCGACCACCGAGCCGGAGTCGGCGTCCAAGCGGTACAGCCCGAAACCGCCGGCCGGGATGACGTCGTTGGCCGCCTCGAGGAAGACGTTCTCGACTTCCTCGAGTGTCAGCGCAGCCTGAAGCGAACTGGCGAAGCGATGTCTGGCGTCCTGAGCTGCGTGCGCACGTGGTTCCATGCTCTACCACCTCGGGCTCGGTCATGTCGACCCTGTCCGTAGGCGCAGGGGTGTTCCGCAGGATTCACCGTCGCGCCCGGCGCGGTCAATGCCCCAGAGCGCCACGTCGGCGCCGTGTCAGCGCGACGTCAGTGATCGATTCCGGGCCGGTGCTGCTCGCCGCGATCACCCGCGGCCACCTCGTCGTCCGGATGTACCCGATCGGGTGAACCCGCCCGCCGCGAACTGCCGGTAGCGTCCCCGGCCCATAGCGCTCGTTCGAATCGGCACATTTCCGCCGGCGCACCAGGGAGGTCGGAGCGATGACACGCTCGAAGCTCGTCCGAATGCGGCTGCTGGCCATGCTAGCCGCCGGGGGCATGCTCGCCGCGTGCGGCGGCGGGGCACTCGGGGGCGAGACGAGCGGGGAGGACGGCGAGGCTGAGATCACGCTGCGCTACGCCTTCTTCGCCCCGGCGGTCTCCTTCCCCGGCGTGCAGATGGAGGAGTGGGCCGAGGAGCTGAACGAACGCACGGACGGCCGCGTGTCGGTCGAGCTGTTCCCCGGTGGGACGCTGCTCGGCGCCGGCGACATCTTCGACGGCGTCAGCGAGGGCATCGTCGACGTCGGTATGGACTCGCCGGCCTACGACGTGGGGCGCTTCCCGTTCACCTCGGCGCTGTCGTTGCCGGTGGGCTTCCCCAACTCGCAGGTGGCCAGCCAGACGATGCTCGACATGCTCGAGGAGTTCGAGCCGGCCGAGTTCGACGGCTACGAGATCATCACGGCGTTCACGACCGAGCCGGCCTACATCCAGAGCAACGAACCGGTGACCAGCCGACAGGCCCTGGCCGGTCTGGAGCTGCGCAGCGCCGGCGCCGGGGTGCCGTCCCTGGCCACGCTGGGCGCCTCGCCGGTGGGGATGCCGATGCCGGAGGTGGCCGAAGGGCTGCAGACCGGTGTGCTCGACGGCTACATGTCCTCTCGTGAGGTGCTGAAGGACTTCGGCCTCGCCGAGCAGGTCAGTTACGTCACCGACTACGCCTTCGGCATCTCCAACACCTTCGTGGCAGTCATGGACCAAGAGGCCTTCGACGCGCTGCCCGAGGACGTGCAGGACGTGATCCACGAGCTGCGCCCGGAGATGACGCAGTTCGCCTCGGAGTTCCACGACGAGCAGAACGTCGGCGGCGCCCTCGACTGGGCTGCAGCGGAGCACGGAGTGCAGACCGTCGAGCTGGACGCCGGGGAGAAGGAAGCTTGGGACGCCGCCGTCACCGGCCTGATCGACGACTGGATGGCCGACGTCGAAGGAAACGGCTTCGAGCCGCAGGACGTACTCGACCGGATGCGTGAACTGCGCGAGCAGTACACCGCCGAGTTCGGGCCGGACGCGTGAGCGGCGAGACCGAGGCGGCCGGCGCACCGCGCAGCCGTATCGACGCCGTCACCGACGCGCTCGCCGGGGCCGCCGGGGTCGCGCTGCTGCTGATGGTCGCGCTCACGGTGGGCAACATCGCCCTGCGCCAGATCGCCACCCCGTACCACGGAACGTTCGAGCTCGTGGGGCTGCTCGCCGTGCTCGTCAACGGCCTGGCGCTGGCGGCGGCGCAGCGCAGCCGGACGCACGTGGCCGTCGACCTGTTCATGACCCGGCGACCGGTGCGCGTCCAGCTCGTCGTCGGGGCGATCATCACGACGATCGCCGCCGTCCTGTTCGTCCTGCTGACGCAGCAGCTGGTGTCGTACAGCCTCAACCTGCGCGACGAAGGCGCGGTGACCGAGTCGCTGCGGATGCCGTTCTGGCCCATGGCGCTGGCGTTGGCCGTCGGCGTGGCCGGGCTCGCACTGGCGTTGGTGGCCGACCTGCTGGCCATCCGCCGGAACCTGCGCTCCAGCACGCCGGAAGCCATCTGGTGAGCATCGTCGCCGCACCCACCCAAGGGAGCCTGTCGTGAGCTTCACACTCGTCGCGCTGATCGGCATCGCGGCCATGCTCGCCGTCCTGGCGCTGCGGATGCCCGTGGCGTTCGCACTGATGCTCGTCGGGCTCGGCGGATCGGCCTACATGATCGGGTTGCCGGCGGCGATGCAGCTGCTGGCGGCCGACACCTACCGGCAGTTCACGTCGTACGGACTGTCGGTGATCCCGTTGTTCGTGCTGATGGGCCAGGTGGCCTTCCGTGCCGGCATCAGCGAACGGCTCTACGCCGCGGCCTACAAGTGGATCGGCTCGCTGCCCGGCGGCGTCGCCGCCACCACGGTTCTGGCCAGTATCGGGTTCTCGACGGTCTCGGGCTCCAACTCGGCGACGACGGCGACGATGGGCGCGGTCGCCTTGCCGGAGATGAAGAGGTACAAGTACAACCCCGCGCTGTCCGGCGGGAGTGTCGCGATCGGCGGGACGCTGGGCGTGCTCATTCCGCCGTCGACGGCGCTGATCATCATCGCGATCCAGTCCGAGCAGTCCATCTCCGCGCTGTTCGTCGCAGCGCTGGTTCCCGGCTTGCTGGTGGGTGTCCTGCTGGTCGCCACGGTGCTGCTGTTGTGCTGGCGCCGGCCCCACCTCGGCCCGCCCGGCCCGAAGGTCAGCTGGGCCGAGCGGTTCCGGGCGCTGACCGGCATCGCGGAGGCGATGGTGCTGTTCGGGCTGGTCATCGGCGGGTTGTACGTCGGCTGGTTCACCCCGACCGAAGCCGGCGCGGTCGGAGCTTTCGGCGCGATCGTCATCGCCCTGAGCCGGCGCAGCATCACCCCGGTGCAGTTGTGGGGCGCGGTGGTGGAGAGCCTGCGCATCTCGGCGATGGTCGTGCTGCTGGTGACCGGTGCCGTGGTCTTCGGCCGCTTCCTCAGCCTCACCCGGCTGCCGTTCGAGCTGGCGGACTGGGCCGGCTCGCTCGCGGTGCCCACGACCGTGGTGCTGCTGATCATCGTGGCGATCTACTTGGTCGGCGGGGCGTTCATGGACGCGTTGGGCTTCCTGGTGATCAGCATCCCGATCTTCTTCCCCCTCGCCGCCTCGCTGGGCTACGACCCGGTCTGGTTCACCATCATCATCACGCTGGTGACGACCATCGGCGCGGTGACGCCACCGGTGGGCGTCAACCTGTTCATCGTCAGCGCGCTGGACAAGACCATCGACATCATGTCGGTCGCGCGCGGAACAGCGGTCTTCTACATCCCGTACGCGGCCTGTGTCGCCCTGTTCATCGCCGTGCCGAGCCTCATCGTCAGCGGCTAGCGCGCAGGCCACCAGGCCCCGGACCGCGAATTGACCCGTCAGGGGGACGAGGCCCGGACGCCGGTTTCCGTAGCGTCACAACCGAGCCCGCACAGCGCGGCGAACCGAGCATCGGAGGGACGATGGCCCAGGTCCAGGACGGCACCGACGTGACGGTGAGCCTGCAGGTCAACGGTCGCCACGAGGTGCACACCGTTCCGGCACGCACCCTGCTGGTCCACCATCTGCGCAACACGTTGGGACTGACCGGCACGCACGTCGGCTGCGACACCACCCAATGCGGGGCGTGCACCGTGGAACTGGACGGCACGGCGGTCAAGTCGTGCACGGTGCTGGCGGCGCAGGCGGACGGCTCGTCGGTGCGCACCATCGAAGCGGTATCGAGGGGCGAGGACGGCCGCGACGGCGGGCTCGATCACGTCCAGCAAGCGTTCTGGGACCAGCACGGGCTGCAGTGCGGATTCTGCACACCCGGCATGGTCATGGCGGTTCGCCAGCTGCTGCGTGACAACCCGCGACCCACCGAGGACGAGGTGCGCCGCGGCATCGACGGCAACCTGTGTCGCTGCACCGGCTACCAGAACATCGTCGCCGCGGCGTTGGCCGCCGCCGACGCCGAGGCGGCGATGTGATGTATCCCGCCGAGTTCGCCTACGTCCGCCCGGACGGTCTGGACGCCGTGTTCACCGCCGTCGACGAGTACGCCGACGACGCCAAGGTGATCGCGGGCGGGCAGAGTCTGCTGCCGCTGATGAAGCTGCGCCTGGCCACCCCGGCCATGCTGATCGATCTGGCCGGTGCCGGGGAGCTGTCCGGCCAGCACCGCACCCCGTCGGGCGTTCGGCTCGGGGCCATGACGACCTACCGCGAGTTGCAGCACAGCCCCCACACGCTCGGCCTGTTGCCCGGCTTGGGCGAGACGGTCGCGGTCATCGCCGATACGCAGGTGCGGGCGCGGGGGACGATCGGCGGCGCCGTCGCGCATGGCGACCCGACCGCCGACCTGCCGGCGATGTTGCTGGCGCTGGAGGCGCAGGTGCACATCGGCTCGCGGCGCGGTCATCGGCGCGTGGCGCTCGACGGCTTCATCACCGGGGTCTTCTCGACCGGGCTCGCCGACGGCGAGATCGTCACCGCGCTGGAGATCCCGCTGCCGCCGGCCGGGACCGGCGCGGCCTACGAGAAGGTCGAGCAGCCGGCCAGCCACCTCGCCTTGGCCGGCGTGGCCGCGGTGCTCACCGTCGAGGCGGGGACCGTGCGCAGGGCGCGGGTCGCCATGACCGGCGTGACGACGACACCGCGGCGGCTCACCGCGGTGGAGCGGGCCCTGGTGGGCAGCACCACCAGCGATGTGGCGCTGAGCGAGGCAGCGGCGCTGGCGGTCGACGGCGTCGTACCCCTGGACGATGTGCACGCCTCGCCGCAATACCGGCTGCACCTGCTGGAGGTGGCCACCCGGCAAGCGCTGCAGGTGGCTGCGCGCAGGGCCGGGGCGAGGTGGGCGGCATGAGCGCCGAACCGGTGCGGACCCTGCGGGCCGGCGGCGTCGTCACCTGCATGCTCAATCGCCCGCAGGCCGGCAACAAGCTCGACGCCGGTCTCCTCGACGCGCTGGCCGAGTCGGTGTCCGACGCCGCCCGGGCCGGCGCGCGCGTGCTCGTCATCCGCGGTTCCGGCGACGACTTCTGCCTGGGCCGGCAAGCGCCGACCCTGTCCGGGCCGCCGAGCCCGGCGATCCTCAACGCCGAGTTCGCCCGGGTGCAAGCCGCAAACGAGCTGATCGAGGACTTTCCCGGCCTGACGGTGTCGGTCTTGCACGGGCGGGCCCTGGGAGCCGGTGCGAGCCTGGCCGGACGGTGCGACCTGGTCGTCGCAGCCAGCAGCGCCCGGCTGGCCTTCCCGGAGGTGCCGCAGGGCATCGCTCCGACGGTGGTCGCGTCCTACTTCGTCCACCGCCTCGGGCGCACCGCGCTGCTCGACCTGTTGCTCACCGGCCGGGAGGTGGGGGCCGACGAGGCCCAACGCCTCGGCCTGGTGTCGCGGGTCGTCGACGACGACGTGCTCGACGTTTCGGTGGCGACCTTGGCCGACGATCTCGCCCGCCTGGACCCCGGCGTCGTCCGGACCATCAAGTCGTTCATCGGCGTCGCCGCCACCCAGACCCCGCGAACCGCGGTCCGCCTCGGCATCGCCGAGCTGGTGAACCAGATGGTCGACCAAGCCATGCCCGAACAACGCTACGGAGGACAGCCATGAGCACACCCGGGCTCACCGTGCGCAAGACCTGGTCCCAGGTCGAAGAGATCCGGCTGTGCGCCGGATCGTCCGACGCGGACGGCCCGCTGCGCAAGGTCGCCGTGTGCGCCGTGTGCACCAACCCATTGGCCGGACAGGGCTACGTCGCTGATCTGTCGCCCCTGGTGGACGCCTCCGCCGAGATCGGCACGTTCCTCGGCACCGAGGCGGCCCGGCTGCTGGACGCCCCGGTCGAGAGCTACGGCAAAGGCGGGCTGGCCGGTACCGACGGGGAGCAAGAGCACGTCAACGCCGCGCTCACCTCGGTGTTCGGCAACGCATTCCGCGACGCGATCGGTGGTGGGAAGGCCTGGATCACCTCGGCGACCAAGGTCAGCGCGCCTGGCGTCGTGATCGACGTACCGCTGGCCTACAAGGACGAGATCTGGGTGCGCAGCCACTACGACGCCCTCGAGGTCCGGGTCCCCGACGCGCCGTTGCCCGGTGAGCTCGTGATCATCGCCGCGGTGACCAACCGGGGCCGGATCAACGCCAGGGTGGGTGGGCTCAGCGCCGACGAAGCCCGTGGTGGCGCGTCGTGAGCCCGCACCTGGCCGTCGTCGGCGCGGGCACCGTGCTCTCCGGCGACATCGACGCACCGATCGTCACCGGCGCGGACACCGTGGTGAGTGCCGACGGTCTCATCACCGCGGTCGGCCGCCGCGAGGAGCTGGCCGCCCAGGTCGACGCCGCAGCCACCGTGATCGATGCCCAGGGCGCGACACTGGCGCCCGGGCTCATCGACTCGCACTGTCACGTCGTGCTGGGCGACTACACCCCGCGACAGAAGACCGTCGATTTCCTGGCCAGCTACGTACACGGCGGGATCACCAGCGTGGTCTCGCCCGGGGAGATCCACGCGCCCGGCCGCCCGCACGACGCCACCGGGGTCAAGGCCCTGGCGATCGCCGCTCGAGCGTGCTTCGAGAACTTCCGCCCAGGCGGCATGCGCGTGCACGCCGGCGCGGTCGTGCTGGAACCTACGCTGCGCCCCGACGACTTCGCCGAACTGCAACGCGCCGGGGTGCACCTGGCCAAGTTCGGCTTCGGCCGCTACGACGACCCGGCCGACGGCGCCGATCAGGTGCGCTGGGCGCAGCAGCACGGGATCACGGTGATGTGCCACTCCGGCGGTGCCAGCATTCCCGGCAGCAAACCGATCACGCCGGAGCACCTGCTGGAGCTGGCCCCCGACGTCTGCGGCCACGTCAACGGCGGGCCGACATCGCTGAGCGAGTCCGGAGTCGACGTCATCATCGAACAGACCACGATGGCGCTGCAGCTGGTGCAGGCCGGAAACCTCCGCTCGGCGGTGCGGATCCTGCGCAAGGCCGTGGCCGACGGGCAGCTCGGCCGGGTGGTCATCGGCTCGGACACCCCGACCGGGACCGGCGTGATGCCGCTCGGGGTCCTCAAGACCGTGGCCGAGCTGTCGTCGCTCGCCGAGGTCGATCCCGCTGTCGTCTGGGCCGCGGCCACCGGCAACAACGCGCGCACCTGGGGGCTGGCCGGCGGCCTCTTGCGTCCGGGTGCCGCGGCCGATCTGGTCGTCATGGACGCGCCGTGGGGCTGCACGGCCGGCGACGCGCTGGGCGCACTGCGCATCGGCGACATCCCCGGCATCAGCGCCGTGGTGACCGGAGGTGTCCTGCGCGCGTTACTCAGCCGGAACACGCCCCGGGCAGCGCGGCTGGCCACCGCCACACCGGCTCCGGCCCATCTCGAACCCGCACACCACTGACCTGCGGATGACATACGGAGGAGGGACACCCGGCATGTCCATGAAGGTGATCGTCGATCTGACCACCTGCCAGGGGTACGCCTGCTGCATGATGGAGGCCCCGACGGTCTTCGACCTCGACGAGTCCGCCGGCAAAGCCGTCGTGATCGACGAGACCCCGGCAGAAGACGTCCGCAGCGCGGTCGAGGCGGCTGCCCGTACCTGCCCGGCCCGAGCCATCACCATCGAGAACGGCTGAGCCGTGCACCGTGTCGTCGTGGTCGGCGCATCGCTCGCGGCCGTACACGCCATCGACGGCCTGTTCGAGCAGGGCTATCAGGGTGAGATCACCCTGGTCGGGGCGGAGCAGCACTTGCCCTACGACCGCCCGCCGCTGTCCAAGGACGCGCTGCACCACGGGCCGGAAGCCGACAAGGTGCTGCTCCGAGCGCCCGAGTGGTACGCCGAGCGGGGCGTCGAGTTGCGCCTCGGGCGGCGGGCCGGCGACTTGGACCCGCGCGCCCGGACCGTCGCACTCGACGACGCCACGACGCTCACCTACGACGGCCTGGTCATCGCGACCGGCTCGGTGCCGCGCACGATCACCGCGGCCGGAGACGGCGCGGTGCACGTGCTTCGAACCATCGACGACGCGGTCGCCCTGCACGAGCGGTTGCGCCCGGGTCGGCATCTGGTCGTGGTCGGCGCCGGATTCATCGGTCTGGAGGTGGCGGCCACCGCGCGCAGCCTCGGGCTCGAGGTGTCGGTCGTGGAACTGGCGCCGACGCCGTTGACCAGGGTGCTCGGCGACGAGGTAGGGCAGTGGTTCCGGGGGCATCAGGAGGCGCACGGGGTGCGGATGCATTGCGGCAGTGTGCTCGACGAACTCGACTCCGGCCCCGGCGGCGCCAAGCTCAGACTCCAGGACGGGACGGTGCTGTCCGCCGACCTGGTCGTCGCCGGGGTCGGCGTCACACCGGCCACCGACTGGCTCACCACATCTGGCCTGCAGCTGTCCGACGGCGTGCTCTGCGACGAGAGCCTGCGGACCTCGGCACCCGGCGTCGTCGCCGCCGGCGACGTCACGCGCTGGTACAACCCGCTGTTCGACGAACAGATGCGGATCGAGCAGTGGACGAACGCCGTGGAGCAAGGGCGCCATGCGGCGATGACGTTGCTCGGGGGTGGCGAATCGTACGCGCCCGTTCCATACTTCTGGTCAGATCAGTTCGACGCGAAGATGCGCTTCGTCGGACGGGCCAACGCGGCCGAGCACGTCCACCTCGAACGGCTCGACGACACGTCGATGGTGGCGTTGTTCGGCCGGGACGGCGTGCTCTGCGGGGCGTTGTGCGTCAACGCGATCCGTCGGCTGGCCGTCTATCGCAAGGCCATTCTCGACCAGGTGCCCTGGGGCGACGTGGTCGGCTCCTGAAAGGGGGTAGGTCACGGTGTCGCTTCCGTCGCCGGACCTACGCATGGTCGACGTCCGGGTGCTGGGCGCGCTGAGCGTCCTGGTCGACGGCCGTCCGGTCGCCCTGAGCGGCCGGCGTACCCCCGGCCTGCTCGCCCTCCTGGCCGCCCGGCCGGGCCGTCCGGTGAGCACGGCGGAGATGCTGCGGCAAGTCTGGGGAACACCGTCGTCGCAGGCACCCTGCGAATCCGAGCGCAACATCGTGCAGGCCCGCGTCTCGGCGCTGCGACGAGTCCTCGGCTCAGAGGTGATCCGGGCGACCGACCACGGCTACGTCCTGTCCCTACCGCCGGACGCCATCGATGCGGTGCGGTTCGAGGCGGCGGTGCGCCAAGCGCGGCAGTGGCGGGCGCGGTCGGGCACCGACGAGGCCGCGGCAGCGTATGCCCAGGCGCTGAGCCAGTGGCGCGGCGAGCGCGCCTACGACGAGTTGTGGCACGTGCCGGTTCTGGCTGACGAAGCGGCCCGGTTGGCCGAACTGCGACTGCAGATCCTGCAGGAGAGCCTGGCACTGGAGGTCGAGGCCGGACGGTACGACGAGATCGCCGCCGTGCTCGTCGACGCGACTCGACGCCATCCCGAAGTCGAGGAGCTGTGGGCGCTGCGGATGCTCGGCCTGTACGGCCAGGGCCGCCAAGCCGAGGCGATGGCGGTCTACGTCGAGGCACGGCGGCAGTTGCGCGACCGGTACGGGCTCGACCCGGGGCCGCGGCTGCGTGAGCTGGAGGCGATGGTCCTGCACCAGAAGGACCCCCGCCGTGGCGGCCTGCGCTTCCTCGGGCCGACCCGGATCGCCCGCCCGGCCACCTCGTTCATCGGCCGGCAATCCGACCGGGAGCGCGTGGCCGAGCTGCTGACCACAACGCGGCTGTTGACGTTGACCGGGGCCGGCGGCGTGGGAAAGACGAGGCTCGCCGTCGAGGCGGTTCAAGCGCTCGTGGACTCCTGCGCTCCGGTGACGGCGCACGGCGTCGCCGTGCTCGACCTGATCGAATACCGCGACGGTGACGACCTCGCCGGCGGGGTCCTCGACGCGCTCGGACCGGTCATCGCGTCGTCGAGCCCGGCCAACGCCGGCAGCGGGGCGCGCCGGTCGGTCGACGTGCTGTGCGACGTGCTCTCCGACCGGCAGCTGTTGGTCATCCTGGACAACTGCGAGCATCTCATCGAGGACGCGGCGATGCTGGCCGCGCAGCTGTTGGCCCGCACCACGGCCATCACGGTCCTGGCCACCAGCCGGGAAGCGCTGAACGTGCCCGGCGAGACGACCTATGTCGTCGCCCCGTTGCCGATGCCGTCGCCGGAGTCCGACGCGCGGCAGCTCGAAGATTTCGCCTCGGTACGGCTGCTTCTGGACCGAGTTCGCTCCGCGCAGCCGGGCCTCGACGTCGACGAGTACCAGCTGCGTACGGTGGCCAACATCTGCCGCCGCCTCGACGGGCTGCCGCTGGCCCTGGAGCTGGCTGCCGTCCGGATCAAGGTGCTCGGCCTCGACGAGGTGTCCCGGTTGCTCGACGACCGATTCGGACTGCTCACCGAGGGGGTCCGGACCGCGGCCGAACGGCACCGCACCCTCGGGGCCGTGGTCGAGTGGAGTTACGACCTGCTCGAAGAGCACGACCGGCTGGCGTTCGCATTGTTGTCGGTGTTCCGCGGCTCGTTCGCGGTTCACCAGGCGCAGCGGCTGCTGGTCCTGCTCGGCGGCCACAGTGAGCACGCGGCGCTGAACCGGATCGAACACCTCGTCAGCCGGTCGATGGTGCAGGTGGACGGTCCGCCGGGCGCCGCGCGGTTCCGGCTGCTGGAGACGATGCGTGTCTACGCGGCCGAGCGGCTGGGCGACTTCGGCGTCGAGAAGGAGGCGCATCTGGCCCATGCGCAGATCTACGCCGACCTCGCGGCCGAGCTCATGCCGGCGCTCAAGACCGAGCGGCAGGCCGAGACCGTCACCCGGCTGATGCGTGAGGATGCCAACATCCGCGCCGCGCATGCTCGCGCGGTGGAGTACGGCCTGGGCGACATCGCCCAGGGGCTCGTCGGCGCCCTGGGCTACATCGCCTGGATGCGTGAGGGACGCAGCCCACGATGGGAGCTCGTCGTCGCTTCGATGAAGCTGGCGACCAGCGGCCCGGAGGTGGCCATCCGAGCCTTGGCCTGGGCAACCCACCTGGGCTCGATCTTCGGTCATCCCGACGTCGCCGTCAGCTACGGGGCACGGATGCAGCGCCTGGCAGCACAGCATCCGGAGTGCTGCCGCGCCGAGGTCGGCTTCGGGCTGCTCGCCCGCGCGCATGCCCTGCACCGGCTCGGACGCTGGGACGAAGGCGATGCGGCGTTACGCGAGTCGTTGGCGGTGACCACGGCCGACGGTGATCAGTGGACGCTGGCCGGCTGTGCCATGGTCCATGGCCTCGGCGCGCTGGTACGCGGCCGGCTCGACGAGGCGGAGGCGCAATTCGTCACCGCGGCAGCGCTGTACCGGTCGTGCAAGGACCGGTGGGGACAGCAGCGCGCGGCGCTGCGGCGGGCCATGGTCCGCGGGGCGCGCGGCGACCACGCCGGTGCCGCCGGACTGCTCCGGGAGGCTCTGGACTTCATCGACGACCTGGACCTGATCGAGGTCGCCGCGCCGGCGAAGGCGGCGCTGGCGCGTGCGGTGCTGTTCACCGGCGAGGTCGAGGTGGCGCGCCGGATGGTGGCCGCGCTGGAGGACTCCGGCCTGGTGGTGCGGATCAGCGAGGTCTGGGGCCGGGTCGGTCAGTGTCGTGCGGTACTCGCAGAGCACGACGGGCACCCGCGGGAAGCCGCCGAGTTGCACGAGACCGCGGCCCGACGGCTGATGGACGCCGGGCTGCCGGCCGAAGCGGTCGACTCCTGGGCCTGCGTCGTCCGCCTCACCGGACCGGCCGGCCCGCAAGCCCGCGCCGCCATCGAGGCGGCCGCCGCGGCGGCCGCCGACAGCTCGGACCCACGCGTGACAGCCACCGTCCTCGACATACAGGCGATGATGAACGGCGATCCCGCTGTTGCGGCGTCCGCCCACGCGGTGCGAGCCGCGCACGGCCTGGCCGTCCCGGCCTTGCTCCGCACCCCACCCTGGACCCCTGCTGTCGAATGATCATGTTCACTTGGAAATTCCCTGGGCCACCACCCATGCACGCCTGTTGATGCGACAGTTCGCCTGGTGGTGTCCCGTCCGCCCCGCTTGAATCGGGTAGGGCTCAGCGCAGGCCGGCAGCGTTGACCGCGGCCACGGCGATGCCGACCGCGATGAGCAGCGGCCCGATCGCCCACATCTGCAGGCGATGCACACCGAGCCGTTCGGCGCTCGCCTCGGGCCGGGCGGGATCGTAGATCACCGTGACAGGCTTTCCCGGCTTCGGACCCGGAAAGGAGTACAGCGAGCTCGATGCCTCGATCTGCTGTCCCTGCGCGGTGGTGAACTCGAACCGGCCGACCCGACTCCTGGTGCTCGCGCCACCAGGCCCGAGTACGTCGTCCCGGCCGACGAACACGCCGTCCGCGCGGAGCATGCGCCGAGTCAAGCGCACCCGGGTGACCACCTCGTAGCCGCCGCCGCAGCAGATCGCCACCCCGAGAATGACGCCGAGCATGTGGCCCATCGGTTCTCCTTCGTCACCGGCCGTGCGGCAGGGAGCAGTCCGAGATCATGCCATCTCGGGCGAGCCTTCGACGTCCGGGGACCGAAGCGGGCCGTGTCCTGGTGATTCAGGCGGTGCCGGTTCTGACCTGGCGAGAGCCTCTCGATCCGGCCAGGCCGAGTGCGACCATGCCAACGGCCAGCGCGAAGTGTAGCCAGTTGTCGGCATCGTTGAGCGGGACGAAGTTGGCGTCACTGCCGCTGTCGATGATCAACCCGTAGATCCACAGCACCGCATAGATGAGCCCGCCACCGATGAGGTAGATGACCGACAGCCGCGCCGTGCGCGCCATCGCCAGGCCCGCCACCCCGAACAGCAGGTGCACGATGTTGTGCAAGATCGACACTTGGAACAGTCCCAGCAGCTCGGCCCCGCTCGAATGGCCGGCGAACTCCAAGTCGTCGACATTGGTGGTGATTCCGGGGATGAAGCCCGCGACACCGACTACCAGGAAGACCGCGCCCACGGCCATGGCCACTTGCTGAACGAACACCTTGGAGCGCCCCGCGGAAGCGGGCTGCGACGAGGCCATCACGATCGTCTCCTCTCGATCGTCACGGTAGACAGTTCGAGCCCGGCCGCCCCCGTGCCGGCTGTCGGCGCGGGACTTCGGCGGCCGATCTAGCAGCTCTGTTCGAATCGGTACCCCGATCCCGGCCGAGGATGCAGTCTTCGGCCGGCGGTGCATGAGGCGAATCGGGTCCGGGTACTTGCCAGCTGAACATCCGCCGAGCGAGGAGAACTCATGACCACCGTTGAACAGTCCATCGACGTCGACGTCCCCGCGCGGGTGGCGTACAACCAGTGGACGCGGTTCGAGTCGTTCCCAGAGTTCATGGACGGCGTCGAGTCCATCACCCAAGTCGACGACACCCATACGCATTGGGTCACCGACATCGCCGGGGTCACCCGCGAGTTCGATGCCGAGATCACCGAGCAACATCCCGACGAGCGCATCGCGTGGACGTCCACCGACGGAACCAGCCACGCCGGCGTCGTGACCTTCCACAAGCTGACCGACACGTCGTCGAGGGTCATGGTTCAGCTCGACTGGTCGCCGGGGAACATCACCGAGAAGGTGGGCTCAGCCCTCGGCGTCGACGAACGTCAGGTCCGCGCTGACCTGAACCGCTTCAAGGACCTCGTCGAGCAGAAGGGCGAGGCCTCCGGCTGGCGAGGCGACGTTCCTCGTTCCTAGTTGTTCGCAGTCCGGGGGTCCGACCGCGCCGTGACCGAGCGAGAGGTGTGGACGATCGGGCACTGGACCTGCCCGGAAGAACTCTTCCTCCGGCCCTTGCGGGCGCAGCGCATCGAGATGCTCGTCGACGTGCGCTCGCAACCGGGATCGCGGCGTAACCCGCAGTTCGATCGCGAGGCGATGCCGGCCTGGCTCGGCCGGGCCGGCATCGCCTACCGCCATGTGCCTGAGCTGGGCGGCCGGCGCGGTCGTCAGGACGTGGATCACAGCATCAACGCCGGTTGGCAGCAGCCCGCGTTCAAGAACTATGCGGACTACACCCTCAGCCAGGCCTATCAGCAGGGGATCGAGCAGCTCGCTGCGTTGGCCACGGCGCACCGCGTCGTGATCATGTGTGGCGAGCCGATGCCATGGCGCTGTCATCGCATGCTCATCGCGAACACCCTCACCGCGCAGGGATGGACGGTATGGCACCTGAGCGTCGACGCTCAGCCGCGGCGCCATGAGCTCGGGCAATGGGGCGCCGTGCCGGTCGTGAACGACGACGCGCGAGTCACGTACCCGCCGGTGGCGTGAACGCCGGCCGGCGGGACGCGTTCACCGGCGCTTCAAGCCTCGGCGATCTCGTCTCGTAGGTCGCGGTGGATGCGGGAGAGCAGGCGTGAGACCTGCATCTGACTGATGCCGATGCGCTGAGCGATCTCGCGCTGGGTCCATCCGTGGAAGTAGCGCATGCCGACGATCGCCCGGTCACGTTCGCCGAGGCGACGGCAGGCCCGGCCGAGGGTGGTGATGGCTTCGCTGCGCCTGTAGCCGGCGTCGTCGTGGCCCAGCGCCTCGGCCAGCGGCGGGTCGTCGCCCTCAGGGCCTTGGTAGTCGATGGATGCGGGGGCGAAGCATTCGCTGGATGCTTCGGCCTCGGCGATTTCGCCTGCGTCGACGTGCAAATACTCGGCCAGGTCGGTGGTGCTGGGCGTTCGCCCGTACTGTTGGGCGAGCTCCGCCTTGGCGTTCGCCAGCTCGATCTTGAGCTCTTGGACGCCCCGCGGTGGGCGGATCGTCCACCCGTGGTCGCGGAAGTACCGCTTGACCTCTCCGGTGATCGTCGGCACGGCGAACGAGACGAAGTCCTTGCCGCGGTCGGGATCGTATCGGCGGGCCGCATTCACCAGCCCCAGGTAGGCGACCTGGACGAGGTCGTCATAGTCGATGCCACGGTGGGTGTACCGGCGGGCGATCGATTCGGCGAGACCCATGTTGAGCAGCACGGCCTCGTTGATGAGGCGATCATGTTCTGGCTGCTCTGCCTGGGCCGCAGCGCGGAGGAGGCTAGCTGTCGAGCGCCTGCGGTCGTCGCGGGCAGCTGCCCGGGCCGATGTGGTCGACGAGGGAAGAACCTGAGTGGACATGGCCAGCACCTCTCCAGAACGGAACGGCGTGGCGATTGCTTGACCACGTCTCCCACCACAGCACGTTATCGTTCCGTGATCAACCGGGTTAGCGCTTTCCATTTTCTTCTGCCGTGCTTGGCTGAAAAGTCTGCTTGAGTTGTGGTAAAGCAGCCGAGGTCGTGAGAATTATGTTCTTTCGGCTCCGGGCGAATGGCCCGGATGTGAGCGCATGTCGAGGTCACAGCCGCGGACGCCATCCGTGCCGACGTTGCGGCGGTTCGGGTGGAACGTTTCAGTGAATTGTCCGAAGATGTCGGCGTTTGACGAGCGGTCGGCTCTGTGTTCAGGTAGGCAAGGCCGCAGCGATGCGGCCGGGTCGGAAAGCGACGTTCGGTCATCGGATTCGCCAGTGCGGGAGGTTCACGTGTCTCAAACAGCCAACTTGCTGCACCCACTGCGCCCGCTGCGGCGTTCGATGCTCGACCCGGATGGGTTGTACCGGCTCATCAGCGTGTTGCTGATGACCGCAGGAGCCCTGGCCGTCATCCTGGCCGCCGTACTTTCCTGACCTCAGCGTCACGTGCTGGCCGTGAGTAGTACTAGCCCAGCTCGCCTCGGCCGGGCAGTGCACCTTGCGACGCCAACCGGGTGCTCACGCCTGGCCCCTCCGGCAACCGCGCCAACGGTCCGGCCAACGCCCGCAGCGCGTACCCGATAGTGGCCAGGTCGACCAGTTCCTGGGTGAGCGCGCCGGCCACCGCGGGAATGGCGCCGGTCGTGGCCACCAGCATCAGGCCCACGCTCAACGCGATGCCGATCCAGATCGCGACATAAGCGGTACGCAAGGTGTGCTTGCCCAACGACACCGCATCGGCGACCCCGGTGACCGAGTCCTGTAAGAGCACCGCGTCAGCGGCACCGCCGGCTGCCGTCGCGCCGCGGGCACCCATCGCGATCCCGACATCGGCGGCGGCGAGCATCGGGGCGTCGTTGACGCCGTCGCCGATGACGAGCACCGGGCGCGGGCGCAGCCGCGCGGCCACCTGGACCTTGTCCGGTGGCAGCAGCTCGGCATGCACCTCGGTGATCCCGACGTCGGCCGCGATCGCCGCGGCGGTGTCCTGCGTGTCACCGGTGAGCATCGCGACGCGCCGCACACCGTGCGCACGCAGCCACGTCACCACCGCCGGCGACTCCGGTCGCGCATGGTCGGCCAGGACCAACACGCCCGCGAACCGGCCGTCGACGGCGACGTACGCCGCAGTCTCACCCGAGCGCAGCTCCACCCGCCGCGTGTCCGGAGCCAGCGAGGCGACGTAGGCCGGCTTGCCCACCACCACCTGCCGGCCGCCGATCGTCGCGACGACGCCGTTCGTCGCCACCTCGTCGGCCGCCTCGGCCGGACGGATCGGCAGTTCTCGTTCGGTCGCCGCGCGATGGATGCTCGCAGCGAGCACGTGGCTCGAGTACTGCTCGGCCGACGCCGCCAGCGCGAGAACGTCGTCGGCGTGGAAGCCGGGCTCGGCGCGGACGGCCACCAACTGAGGTCGCCCCTGGGTGAGGGTCCCGGTCTTGTCGAACGCCGCCGAGCGCACCCGCGCCAACTGCTCCATCACCGCGCCGCCCTTGACGATGACGCCCGCCTTCGCCGCACGCGACATCCCACCGAGGAATGCGACCGGCGCTGCGATCAGCAGCGGACAAGGCGTGGCGAGCACGAGCACTTCGGCGAAGCGGGTCGCGTCACCGGACAGCCACCACGCCACGCCGGCGATCGCCAACGACACCGCTGTGAACGGCACGGCGAACCGGTCGGCGATGCGCACCACGGGTGCCTTTGACGCTTGCGCCTGACTCACCAATGCGACGATCTGCTGGTACTGGCTGTCGCCGCTGCGGCGCAGCGTGCGGATCCGCACGGCTCGCGAGCCGTTGATCGATCCCGACAACACCTCGGCGCCGGCCTCCTTCGGCGCCGGCAGGCTTTCACCGGTGAGCGACGACTCGTCGAAGGCAGCCTCGGCGTCCAGCAACTCACCGTCCACCGGCACGATCTCACCTGGCCGGATCAACAGCACGTCGCCCACGTCGACGTCGTCGGCGGCGACATCGCGTACCTCGCCGGAGGCCTCGTTCTCCGGATCCACGATCAGGTGTGCTGCCTGCGGAGATCGATCCAGCAACGCCGTCAGCTCTCCCCTGGCGCGACGGGCGGCGTAGTCCTCCAGCGCTTCACCGCCGGTCAGCATCAGCACGATGATCAGCGACGCGACGTACTCGTCGACCAGCAGTGTGGCCACCATCGCGACGACGGCCAGGACGTCCAAGCCGAAGTTCCCCCGTATGACGTCGCGGGCCATGTCGCCGACGGTCCAGGCCACGATCACCGACACATACCCGATGGCGAGCCAGCGCCCAGCCTCCGCGAAACCCGCGACGTGCAAGACCAAGACCGCGAGTGCGACGGCGATCGTCACCGCGATCACCGAGTACCGAGTCAATGCCGTCAGCAGCCGCACCACCTCATCACCATGCCACTCAATCGTTGCCGTGAACGGCCTGAGCCGTTGCCCGCGGGCGGGCTATCTGGGGACGATGCTGATGCCGCCGGATTGCTCGAGAACAGCGAACTTGACCTGATCCAGGCTTTCCAGGCCGTGCAGCTCACGAGCGGCGGCGAGAATGTCGTGGTCGGTGACCTGCACCCGTTTCATGCGATCGTGCAGTAGATTGCCGTCATCGACGAGAATCAGCGGCGTGCTCTCGAAGATCCGGCCGATGGACGGGAAGCGGTAGCCCAGCAGATCGGCGGCGCGATCGAGGGTCAGCAGGGTCGCGATCGCGATGGCGGCCGTGGCGACGGAGAAATCGTCGCCGAGCAGCGCCTGTTGGGTGGATTCACCGATCACCAGCAGCAAGACGAAGTCGAATGTCGTCACTTGAGACAACGAACGCTTACCGCCGACGCGGAAAAGCACCATGATGATGACGAATATGGCGGTTGCGTGAATGACCGCATCCATGCCACGCCCTCCTCACGGGTAGGTGAGTTGCCAGACGTCCACGGCTGCGGCATCCGCGACAGTGACCGTTGCCGATTGCGGGCCGATGTCCATGGGCCGGTAATAGAAGGTGATCAGAGCATCGGTATCGCTGACGGCTGCGAAGACGAACTCCGTCGAAGTGCCACTTCTACGCACGGTGGCCGGCTGCGGCTGAATGTCTTCCATGCGCATACCCGCCGCCAGGCCGCCGGAGATCTCCACCGAGACGCTGCTGGTGCCGGGCGCAGGAGGCGGTGTGCGGACTTCGAGTTGGGCGTGGCCGGTGTGCCGGACGAACCGTTCGTACTCGACCGAGACCGCGCCCTGTTCCGCGCGGACGTGACTGAGCGGGCCAGTGCCGAACAGTCCGAGTACGGCCGCGAGAAGGAGCAGGATCACCAGGATCCGCCCCACGATCTGTACCGCCCACTCGCGCTGCTGAAAGCCCTGCGCATGCAGGTCGCGAACGGACGGCGAGGTGGACATGACCGGTGCCGGTCAACTGGTGCCGTGCGCGCGGCCCGTGAGCGCATCACGTACCCGGTCGACCAGCCCGGCGCCCGGTGCGAGGATCTTGTTCCACGGCGGCGTATCGGGTGCGGACGGGTGGGGACGAGTCGGCGCGATCTTCTTGGCCTGCTCGACCTTGCGCCCGAGCTCGACCAGCGCCTCGTGTGGGCACACCTCGGCCAGCTGCGGCAGCGCGTCCTCCTCCTCGTCCTTCAGATGGTGGCGGATCTCTTCCATCAACGTGTTGATCTTGTCGCGGAAGGCCGGATCGGTGGCGTCCATGCCCTCGATCTCTTTCATCGTCTCTTCGGCCTCGGAGTGTTCTTCGATTTCGTGATCGACGATGGAATCGCCGTCGGGGAGATGTTCGCGCATCGCGGGGTACAGATACTGTTCCTCGGCGATCGCGTGCCGCACCAATTCGGCGATCACGGTGTCGGTGAGCCGACGTAGGTCCTCGGTGTCCTCGGTGGACTCGATCTGCCGGAACAAGTCTTCGAACTCGCGGTGGTCCTCGATGATGATGTCGATGACGGTGCGACCGTGATCCGGCATGCTCACTCCTCGGTTACGCGTTCCCGTCCGGGCGACGGTCACGGCGATGCGTACCCAACGGCGGTGACCGAAAACCTCAGGTGGTTCGGCGGGTGATCATGAGCCGTGGGCGGCGTTCGGGCGCCGTGGGCGCCTCATGATCATGAGATCGGGCGGTTTTCAGCTGGGCTCGAGGCCGATCTGAGTACGGCACATCGGCTTATAGTCGCTCTTGGCGACAACCGGTGCCGAAGGCGACATGCCGCCGACGCTGGCGAGGTCCGACTCAGCCGAGAGGCGCAGAGATGATTGATCGTCTCCACGATGTCCCGCACCTCGAACCCGGCGACGGGGGCTATGACGACGCCCGGCGGGTGTGGAACGCCATCGTCGACAACCGCCCGGCGGTCGTCGTCCGCCCCACGACGGTCGAACACGTCAGACGTGCCGTGCAGGTCGCTCGGGACAGCGACGTGGAACTGGGCATCCGGTGCGGCGGCCATTCCGCCGTGGGACACAGCGTTCCTGACGGTGGGCTGATGCTCGACCTCGGCAACCTCGCCGAGGTCACCGTGGATCCCGCGGCCAAGCGGGCGCGCGTTCAAGGCGGTGCGCTGCTCGGGGCTCTGGATCGCGCCACCCAGCGACACGGTCTCGCCGTCACCGCCGGCAACGTCTCGCACACCGGCGTCGGCGGCCTCACCCTCGGCGGCGGCTACGGCTGGCTCGCCCGCAAGTACGGTCTGGCCTGTGACAACGTCGAGTCGTTCGAGGTCGTCACCGCTGACGGCGCGCTCGTGCGGGCA
>NZ_DAHVSH010000189.1:0-9119 GCF_027324685.1 Haloactinopolyspora sp. | reverse complement strand
GCCAGGTCGGCGCCCTCGTCGGCTCGGGTTCCGTCGTCGACGGGAGAGCTGCCCGGGGGTGTGGTGCCGGGGTCGGCGGTGCTCACCGACGCGGGGGAGCGGCGATGCGGGGTCCGTTCCCGACGATCCGCTGCTCGTGCGCCCGCAGTGCCGCCTCGGTGCGGGAGCTCGCACCGAGCTTGGCCAGGATGTTGCTGACGTAGCCTTCGACGGTACGGATGCCCAGGCCGAGCTCGGCGGCGATCTCCTTGTTGGCGGCGCCGCGTGCGACGAGCGACAGCACCTCGATCTCCCTGGGCGTGAGCGAGATGGCCGGCTCCCGCTCGTCGCGCCACCGCCGCTGGAGGCGCTGGGCCACCTCGCGGTCGAGGACGGTAGTCCCCTTCGACACGGTCACGATGGCCTCGGCGAGCTCTGTCCGGTTGGCCGTCTTCAACAGGTAGCCCGCTGCCGAGGCGTCGAGGGCCGCCGAGATGTACGCGTAGTCCGAGTACGCGCTGACCACCAGGCAGCGCGTGTCCGGGACGCGCTCAGCGGCCGCCCGCAGGACGGCGATGCCCCCGGCGCCGGGCAGCTCGAGGTCGACCAGGGCGACATGCGGCCGGAGCGTCGTGAGCATGTCGATCGCCGAGTCGGTGTCGTCGGCCTCGCCGACCACGCGCAGCCGGCCCTCGGACTCGACCAGCTCCCGCAGGCCGGCACGCACGAGGGCGTGGTCCTCGACGATGCCGACGGTGATCGTCGGCTGGGGGTCGCCCGAGGCGTGCTGGTGTCCGTCGAGGCTGGTCACGATGGCCCCAAGTCTACGTCCGGCCCGGGTCGGGAGCCCCGGGCCGACAGGTCGCCGCGAGCGCGGGCGTCGCCCTGGTGCGTGGGGCTCCCGGTGGCCGACGTGTGGCGGTCTCGATCGAGGCCGGGCCGTCCGTCCGCCTGCCTACGGCGCGCTCGGCAGGGTCACCGATCGGACCCCTGGCCCAGGGTGCCAGAGATAGGCGTAGATGCCGTCGGCGTGCGCGACCGGGATGGCGCCGAGGTGGACGCGGACGAAGCGGGCCAGGCGCAGCGTCTGCTCGGCGGTCGCCACCACGAAGCCCTGGCGCGGGACGAGGACGAACAGCACCTCGCGCTCGCGCACGAGGACCACCTTGCCTCCCGGTGTCGCTCCCAGGTACGAGTAGACCCAGAGGCGACCGGCAAACCTGCCCACGACGCCGTTGGAGGCGACGACCTCGGCGTCAGCCGGGGTGTGCGCGAGCACGTTGGCGAGGACGGACGCGCTGGCCGGTGGGATCTTGGCGAACTTCGCCCTGGCTTCGGGTGCGAAGCGGGCCGACAAGCTGACCACCTGGGCCAGGGCTGCTGCGCCGACGAGCACGCCGACGACCGCGACCCATGCCGAGCGTCGTGCCAGCACCCACCGCATCGCGACGAACGAGCCCACCGGGACGAACAGGAAGACGGCGAGCTCCTGGTAGGAGGCGATCGGCGAGATCACCGTCGGGCTGTGGTTCAGCACGCTCGGCAGCAGGATGACGATGCTGACGGGCAAGCCGATCGTCGTCGCCACGCCGAGGAGGCTGGACCCGGCGACGAAGTGCCAGACATCGCGCCACCGGCTGGCCACGGTCCGCAACGCCGTCGACGGGTGCTCGAGCACTCCGGCGATGACCGCGCTCAGCGTGACCGTGGCACCGGGTTTGACGTGGGCCAGATAGCCGTAGTTGGTCGACAGCTGGCTTCCCGTGTCGAGCCCGAGACCGCTCAGGACGGCGACCCATGCCACTCCGATCGCCAGCAGGGCCGCGCCTTCGCGCCACAGACCCCGGCGCGCGACGAGCAGGGTGACGGCCAGGCCGACGAGGACGATCGACTCGACGGCACCGCAGGAGAGCGCGAGGACGACCCAGATCCACGGGTGGCCGCGCTTCGACCAGAAGCCACGTGCGGCCAGAAGGGCGAACACCGCGGCGAGCGCCTGGAGGTGGAAGTCGAAGGCGTCAGCCCACCAGATCCACGGATCCGCGACCAGGACGACGAGCGCCCCGGTCGCCAGCACCACGTCGCGCCGGCGTACCGTCCCCGAGCTCGTCGCCAGTGCGCTCGTCTCGCGCTCGCCCGACGAGACGAGGTCGAGCACCCAGGCGAACGCCACCGCCTCGCCCGCGACCGTGGCGACGTCCTGGACCACCAGCAGCGTGATGCCGTGGGGGAACACGAACCACAGGAGCGCGAGCGGGTAGGTGATCAGCTCGAAATGGTTGGTGAGGAAGGGGGCGGTGCGGTAGAGCGTGCCTTCGGGGTCGAGGTGGCCGTGGGCGATCGCCACCCAGGCCTGGTCGAACAGCGCGAAGTCCGAGGTGAGGTCGAAGTGGCCGTAGAGGTAGGCACTCTGGCCGAGCAAGCCTCCGAGCTGGAGGAGCAGAAGGCCCAGGCCTGCCCACCAGAGGACGCGCACCGCTCGGGGCCACCGGTGGCGTGCGCTCCGTGCACGATGAGCAGGGGCGGACCTCACCGAGACGAGCGCGCCGGACGCTCGATCGGACGCTGGCGAGCTGTCCCCGACACCACTCGAGCGAACCCTCAGGCGACGGCGTGCGCGGGGGGCGTCAGCATGGCGTCGGGCACGAGCACAGCCGGCCAGGCAGGACCGGTCATCGCGATGGGTCGGTCGACGTTCCGGTCGTTCCGGTCGTTCCGGTCCCCGTCTCTGGACCCGCGGTGGGCGCCGGGGTGGTCCCGAGGAAGGCGATCTGGAGCTGGGCGTCGTTCCGCCTGGACGAGGAGCCTTGGATGGTGAAAGCGGACGAACTCGGCGACGGCCTCGAGATCCCCGCAGCGTTGGGCTTCGACGAGCGCTCGGCCAGTCCGCTCGTCGCGCTGGTCGCCCTGCCCGCCATCGCTCGATGCCAATGCCACGCGCCCCGACTCCCCTCACCTGAGCCCGCTCCCTCGGCCTAGCTGGCGGAGCGTACCAGGCGAGGATGCCGAGATGGCGCGTGGCAGTGACCATCCTCAATCGGGCTCGTCGTGTTGTGGTGCCGGGTGGCGCCAGGGTCGGCGACTCGGCCATAGACATCCAGCGCCGGGGCCCAGTGCCCCGCTTGCGGGCCTCCGGGCCGGACTGCCGGAGACGACGAGCACACGGCACTCTTCGGTTCCCGAGCCAGAAGTTCGGGGGACAGCGGTCATCACTCCTCCTTCGTTCCGGCGGCGGCGGACACCCGCTCGCAGCAGCGGGCGAGCGAGACGAGGATCGGATCAGCGGTCTTCACCCAGCCGTAGGGCCGGGGGCTCTCGTTCCGGTCTTTGGTCTACTCCCGGATGCCCGTTTCGGGAGCGGCGACGCTCGTGTGCGCCCGCGCTTGATCTTCTTCGTGACGAGCTCGCCGATCGACCGCTCCACCATGTCGGGCCACGAACCCGGCGTCGGGGTGAGGGGGCGGGCGGAACCGTGGGTTGCGCCGCAGCCACCACTGGGTGCGTGCAACGAACAACCCGCCGACCGGGAACCACTTGACCCCACCCACGAGGGCCTCTCCGGCCAGGAGGTCTGCGATCACCTCGAGTGCGATCTGCCCTGGCAGGCGGCCGCTGGGATGGACGCCGTCGCAGGTCGCTCCGTCCGACGACCCTCGTCGGGCTGCGCACGCGCCTACGGGGCTCAGGCCCCGCCGGCTTCGCCCACCGGGGGATGTCGCCTCAGCGTGGTCGGCGTGGCCCGAACGCCGTCGGGTCGGCCCCGGTTGTGGGGCCGACTTGGCCGGTGGCGGTCGAGTCATCGCTGGCCGGCGTGACTGCGCTGCTCGACGGCGACGGCGACGGCGGTATCGACGGGTGCGGCGAGGCAGCGGTGGGTGTCGAGCTGGCCGTCGGGGCGCCTCCGCCCTCGGGCGGTTCGACGAAGGCCAGCGCCAACTGGGCAGTGTTGTCCGCTGTCCGTAGGAGGAGCTGGGCCACGAAGTCAGCGGAGATGCCCCAGGGCAGCGAGGCGGCCGACGTCGAACTGGCCGTCGGTGCCTGCTTGCTCAAAACGACGGTCGTTCCCCGGAACAGGTAGCCCGGATCGCCGGTCGTCCCGGTCGTGGAGGCCAGGACGCCCCGAAGCTGCACCTCCGTGCCGTCGGCTGCCGTTACGTCCACTACCAGCACCCCGCTGGCGGGGGCGACGCACGCCCCAGTGAGCACCGACACCGCCGTGCCCGGTGTATCGGCCGTAGGGGTGGTCAGCGTGGCGGAGCCGTGGAAGACCGGATCGGTCGATACGTTGGCCAGGGTCACCGGCCGGGTTTCGAGCAGGTCGACGACGGTCCCGCTCAGCGGCGGCGCGGTGGGGATCGGGCCGGGGGTCGCGCCGGGGAAGGCGGCCAGCCACGGGCAAGGAGCGACCGCCGGGTTGGTCGCCACCGAAGTGCCCACGGGAGCCCCCACGGCACCGGCACCCGAGCCCGTACCCGCCCCGGTGCCGCCGACCGGCGTGCCCGAGCTGGTCGGTGTCTTGCTGGGCTGTGTCGCACTGGCCAGCGCCACCCACGACGGCACGTGCACCGCCGCCGAGGTGCCGCCGTTGGTCGTCGCCGGCGACGGCGCCGTCTCGGCGTGCACCGCCGGCGAGGTGCCGCCGTTGGTCGTCGCCGGAGATACCGCCGGTGCCGGTGCCGGTGCCGGTGCCGGTGCCGTCTCGGCGATCACCGACATCGTGACGGGCGCGGAGGACGATCCCGCCCTCGAACGCGACGCCCCGAAGTCGTGCGTCGGTGAGACCCTCGCCGGAGCTGCCCGGGTCGCGGCCGGCGTTCCGCCGGCGGCTGCGGTGGCGGCTGGACCCGGGGAAAAGGTGGCCGTGGCGACTGCGGCCACGCCTGCCACCACCGCCAGCAGTGATCCGCGCGGGTTCGGTGCACCTGTCACCGCAGCCTGAGCCTGCGGGCTGGTCGCCACCTGCACAGCCAGCTGGTTCACGCTCTGGTGAAGCCTTGCGAGGGCCTGCCCGGCTGTTGGCGCTGCCGGGGCAGCGCCGCTGGCCGTCGCCACCGCAGGACTGGAGCCGGTGCCGTGGAGCGGCCCGACGTGCGCTAGCCGGCCGGGAAGGTGCCGCAGCACCGTGTGCACCGCCAGCGGCGCGCCCACCACCGCTCCGAGCAGGCTCCGGACACCGCGCAGACGGCGTTGCAGGGTGACCCGAGCCCGATGCACCCGGGCCCGGGCGTTCGCCTCGGTGATCCCCAGTTGATCGGCAACATCGGGGTAGGGAAGGCCATCGACGGCGTGCAGGACGAAGCTGCTGCGCTGAGAACGCGGAAGGCGGTCGATCGCCGACAGCACCGTCTCCAGCACTACCGGGTCCGACACCACGTCGGACCAGTCCGGCGTCACCAGCTGATCACCGGCCAAGCGTTCCGGCAGCTGCCGCTGGCTCGTACGACGGGCGCCGTGCGTGGCGCACACGTTGGAGGTGATGAGGCTGAGCCAGGCGGCGAGCCGGTAGTCGCCGCCGAAGCGGTCGATGGCCCGCAGCGCCCGCTCGAAGACCTCCTGGACGACGTCCTCGGCTTCGACGCGGCTGCCCAGCCTGCGCTCGGCCTGCGCCAGAAGCGTCGGATAGTGGTCGGCCACGATGCCGGCAAAGGCGTCGGGATCGCCGGCTTGGTGCGCCTCGACCAGCCGGCGGTCCCGCTCGGGGCTTCGACGGTCGAGGTCCTGGGGTGCGATCGCCATGCTGCTCGACTTCCCTTCCTCGCCTTCCACCGGGACTTCCCGCTCGCCCTCAGGCACGTGGAGGGGTCCCGCCTCGGCTGCACCACCACCCGGAGCACCGCGTCACGACCGGGGTGCCCGCGCGCCAGCAACGATACCGCTCCCGCGACCGTACTTTCCCCGTCGGGCCACGGCAACGACCGCCATGCCCGTTGCCGGATCGGGCCGGAGCGGAGCTGGACCACTCCCGCGCGGGGCACCCCCGTGCGGGAGTGGCTGACGTTCGGGCCGAGGACGCTCGCGTCGGGGCGCGGCCGACCCCGCTCGACGCCGATCGAACCCATGTGTCACAGAGATGCGCGTTCGGCGGTTGAACCACCTGTAGCATCGAACTCCGTCTCGCCGACCGTCGCGCCATGGCGCCGCGGCCGCGTGGGGCGAGGTGACCATCCAGCGATCCAACAAGGAGAGCAAGTGAGAGAACATCCGTCGGGAGCACGCCGATGGGCGGTAGGGGGCTTGGCAGCCACCCTGGCGCTCACCGGTGCCAGCGTGCTCGGGCTGAGCGGGGTCGCAGCAGCGGCGCCCGCCGTTGGCTCCTCGGTGAGCGCATCCTCATCGCCGAGCATTCGCCCCACCGGTACCAACCAGGCGGCGGGCGACCTCGTCGTCACGATGACCCCGGGGAGCACGTGTGCCACGGGCGACACGATCAGCCTCGCCGTCACGGACTCGGCGAAGGCGGCCACGGTCGACTTCACTGGGAACCCGACGGTGACCCCGTCGAACACGCCAGGGACCGTCCCGCCGACGGTGGGAACCGTCACCGGCGCCGGTACGAACGCCATCAGCGTGCCCATCACCTGCGGTGCGGGTGCCACCACCTACGCCGCCGGTGAGACGTTCACGTTCTCCAACATCGCCTACAACACGACGGCCGCCGCAGTTGGCGGTGTGCTGGTGACCGCCACCTACGACACCACGACCCTGACGCCGACGACGGGCGTGTCCAACGCCACCGTCACCACCGGCGTGCCGGGCGTCGCCATCTACGCGACGGCGGCATCTCCGACCATCGGGGCCGGCACTTCGGGCGGACAGGCCGCTGCCGACCTGCAGGTGCAGCTGGCCAGCCAGGGCACCTCGTGGCAGTCGGGCGACCAAGTGAGCATCACCGTCGGAGACGGGGCGAATGCGAACTGCACGACGTCGAGTGACACCGTCGCCTTCTCGGCCGCTCCCAAAGTCACCGCCTCGGTGACCCCCGGGCAGGCCTCGCCGGTCCCGACGTTCTCCACGCCGACGCTGGCCGCTACCGGCCCGTGCGCCGGCACGTCGGTCGACAACACCGCGGTGCTGACCTTCACCAACAGTGGGGCGATCATCGGGACGAACGCTCTCAACGCCGCGCAGCCGCCGGTGATGATCCACATCTCCGGCGTGTCCTACACCGTCGGCTCGGGTGCGGCCAAGGGCCACGTCTACGTGGGCGTCTCCTACACCAGTGCCGGCAATACGACCTCGGTCGCGGCCAGCAACAATCCGTACATCCCCGGTGCGGGGCAGCCGCCGTACGTCGGTGGGCCCTCGAACGCCCTCATCAGCGACGTGCTGGTCAACGCCAACAACCCGGCCGTGGGCCTGGTGCCGGGCGCTCCTGACGCTGCGATCAGCCCGATCGCCGTCGTGGAGACCCAGGCTGCGGTGATCGGCAAGGGCTTTGTCTGCGTGACGCTGAACAACGGCACATTCGATGCCAGCAGCACCCCGACCGTGGCTGCCAGCGGTGGCGGAGCCGCCGTCGCCAGCACCGTGGTGGGCATGGGCTCGAACGTGCTGAGCTTCCAGGTGACGACGGCCTCGTCGTCGGCAGCGGCCACCTACACGCTGTCGGGCCTGAAGGTCGATGCTCCGAGCGGCACGTTTGGCGCGATCGGCGCTTCGGTCACCACCGGTGCGAGCGCAGGCTGCAGCGGTAGTCCGCTGGTCGCCACGGCACCCCGGGTGTTCGCGGTCATGACCGCCATCCGTACCGCCGGCAGCACCGAGGACGCCACCGCCGCGCAGGCGCTGCTGACCGCCTACCCGGTCAATGGCGGCGCTGGATGCCCGAAGAACCTCGCTGCAGCAAGTTTCCTCGGCTCCCCGGCCCGTGCGGTCGTGCTGGCCACCAACAACACCTACCAGGACGCCCTGTCGGCGAGCTACCTGGCAGGCCGTCTGGGAACCGGCGTGCTGTTGACGTCACCGGGCAGCCTGTCGGCGTCGGCGGCCAGCGCCATCCGCATCGAGGGCATCACCGAGGTGTACGTGATCGGCGGTCCCGCGGCGATCAGCCCGGCGGTGATCAGCCAGGTCGAGGGTCTCACCGCCTACAACTGCGGCGGGAACACCCCGGTGACCTCCCTCGTCGGAGGCGCGGCCAAGGTGCAGGTGGTCGGCCCGATCTACGGGCAGACCGCTGACGGCACCGCCGCGGCAGTGGCCCAGTACTTCAACACCTCCGGGGTCGGGTCCGTGAGCGTGCCGGGTGCCTACGGCATGTACAACGACACCACGGGCAACAGCTCGTCGGCGCCGGCGACCACCGAGCCGCTGCGCACGGCGATCCTCGCCACCAACTCCGGCTTCCAGGACGCAGCGTCGGCCAGCGCGGTCGCCTACCAAGGCTTCCCGTTGCTGCTGACGCCCGGGGCGTCGCTCGGGTCGCAGGCCCAGCAGGCGATCGTCAACCTGGGGATCCAGCAGGTCATCGTGATGGGTGGCCCGCTGGCCATCTCGAACAGCGTGGTGACCCAGCTGCAGGGCATGGGTGTGTCGGTGCTCCGCATCGCCGGACAGGACCTGGGTGACACCTCCCAGATGCTGGCCCAGTTCGAGCAGAACACCGCCAACGTGGCCGGTCAGCTGGACGGCCTCGGCTGGGGTTCTTTGCATTCGAGCACTGTGCTGGTGGCTCGAGGCGACTACTTCAGCGATGCCATCACCGGCTCCGCTGTGGCCGGCGTGACGCACTCGCCGATCCTGCTCACACTGAGCCCGAGCTCCGTCTCGCCCTCGGTGATCACCTTCTTGAACAACGCCGGCTCCAACGCGGCGCAGTTCCCGGTGTACGTGCTGAACGTCCTGGGTGGGCCGTTGGCTATCACCCAGACGACGGTGAGCACGCTGTTCGCCGCCCTGGCCAACGGCTGACCTCACGCCGTGATCCACGGCTGAACAAGCCGCTGAGCCGATTCGGCCAGCAGGTTGCAGGAGGAGGGGCCTTCGGGCCCCTCCTCCTGCGCGTTCGCCCGACAACCGCGACGGGGTGCTTCGGGCGCGACGGGGTGCTTCGGGCGCGACGGGGTGCTTCGGGCGCGACGGGGTGCTTCGGGCGCGACGGGGTGCTTCGGGCGCGACGGGGTGCTTCGGGCGCGACGGGG
>NZ_DAHVSH010000185.1:0-1592 GCF_027324685.1 Haloactinopolyspora sp. | reverse complement strand
GCACTTCGGCCGGCTCGACATCCTGGTCAACAACGCCGGGGTGGCCGCGTTCGGTCGGCTGGAGGATCTCACGGTCGACGACATCGACCGCACGCTGGCCATTCACGTGCGAGCTGCGCTGCGGGCCGCGCAAGCAGCGGCCCAGCACATGGACGGCGACGGCCGGATCATCAGTATCGGCAGCAATCTCGCCGAACGGGTGCCGTCGGCCGGCATGACGCTGTACGCGGCGAGCAAGTCCGCGCTGGTCGGTATGACTCGCGGCCTCGCACGTGATCTCGGGGATCGCGGCATCACCGCCAACGTGGTGAACCCGGGGCCCACCGACACCGAGATGAACCCGGCGTCCGGACCCGCCGCCGAGGGCCAGCGGACCCACACCGCGCTCGGCCGCTACGGTGACCCTGCGGACGTGGCCGGCCTGGTCGCCTACCTTGCCGGCCCCGGCGGGCGTACCGTCACCGGGGCGTCGATCCTGGTGGATGCTGGTTCGAACGCCTAGCTCGAGGCGGTGGCGTCTCATCGGGCGGTTCGGTGCGCGAGTTCACGACTGTTGTCATGTCACACTGTGACGACTGCACGAGACCCGCACGCCGATGGAGGCCACGGCATGAACGTGGGCGACACCGTAGAGGATTTCGAACTTCCGGACGACGAGGGCGTGCCCCGGCGGCTCAGCGAGTTCTTGGTCAAGGGACCGGTCGTGCTGTTCTTCTATCCGGCCGCCTTGAGCAAGGGGTGCACCGTTGAGGCGTGCCGTTTCCGTGACCTGTCCGCAGAGTTCGACGCCGTCGGCGCCCAGCCGGTCGGGATCAGCGCCGACGACGTCCACCGGCAGAAGACGTTCGCCGACCGCCACGACTTCGGGTTCCCTCTGCTCAGCGATCCAGAGCGGGTCGTGGCCGCCAAATTCGGGGTCAAGCGCCGCATCGGCCCGGTGAAACGCCACACCTTCGTCATCGACACCGACTCCCGCGTTATCGAGGTCGTGCGCAGCGAGCTCAACATGGACACGCACGCCGATCGTGCGCTGGAGGCGTTACGGGCCACCGTCTGACCCACCAGGGCTGATTGCTGGATCTCGGGACCGGCGGTGGTCCGCTCAGCGCAGGATCGCGGCGTCCAGGAACGGTTCCGGGATGCCGAAGGCGTCGACCAGCAGCCGTGCGTGTGGACGCAGGCTGGTGCACAGTTCGTTGACCGTCGCCGTGATGGCTTTGCTGCGGGCCGGTGTGAGGCGGTCGTGCTCGAGGAACCACGCTCGGTTCGCCTCGATGGTGGACAGCGCATGCACGTGGCAGACCTGATCGAGCAGCGCCGCCACGTCGGCGTCCGCACAGTCGTCGATGGCCGCGACGAAGGCCTCGAGGATGACACGGTCGACGTGCGCCCGCGCCGCGGCCAGCAGATGGTCTTGGACGTTGTTGAACGCCTCGAATGCTGCCCGGCCTTCGGACCCCGATGCTGATCCGCGCGAACCCGACGCGGCCCGCAATCGGCGGGCGGCGCCGTCGAGCATGTGCTTCTCGCGAAACTCCAGCAGCTTCAGCTGGTATCCGCGATCCAGCAGATCGGCGTCTTCGTCGCGGCCA
>NZ_DAHVSH010000178.1:0-8157 GCF_027324685.1 Haloactinopolyspora sp. | reverse complement strand
TGCTGGTCAGCGCTGCGCGCTGTGTGCGGATCAGCTGGAACTACCGCTGTGGGGTGCGAAATGACGAACGCCGTAGAACGCAGGGTGTCTGCGCAGGTGGTAGCTGCACAGGCACCGGCCAGGGTGAACGAACAGACCAGCGCGCGCCGTCCAACTTCATCGGTCCCGCTGGTGGGGTACGTCCCGCCGCCGAGCTACCCATGCTCGGGATGGTGGGTGGTGACGCGCCGCGCGCTGATCGAGGTTGTGCGGTGCGGCCTGTGGGCCGTAGCCGGCCCGCTGTGGCTGGTCTACGCCATCGGCTGGTCCGTCGCCCGAGCTGGACGATCAGCACGAACCGCGCGGCAGGTCCAGATGACCAGGCGAGAGCGACGGGCGGTGACGGCCCGATGAGGACGGCAGAACGGCGGCTGTGCGCGTGCTGCCGCCGCACGACGCCACACGAAGAGATGCGTGGCGACAACGGCCGGCAGCTCAAGGACCGGCGCGTCCTGGTCTGCGATGTCTGCGGCTATGTCACAACGCCGCGCCGATAGGCACCACCAGGAAAGTAACTGGCTGCTGGGGTCGGTACGTGACCGACCCCAGCAGCCCCCGGATGGAAAGGAACGAAGGTGACGACCACAGAGACGGTTCAACGGTCAGTTGACCTGCTTCGCGAGTCCGTTCGTGAGCGGCCAGCGTTGGCCGGCCTGGCCGACGTGTACACGCTGGCGAGCCAGATGGGCGAGCTGCTGAACACAGCGGCAGGCCTGCTGACCCACGCAAGTTCGGAATGCCTGAACGCGGCCGGCGATCCGAATTTGCGAGTCGATGAGCTCGGAGAGCCAATCGATCCGGCTTCGACGGCTGTTCGCGCTGGTGAGGCATTCCAGGCGGCGTATGAGCAGGTATACCGCGCCGCCGCGCGGGTTAGTCAGGCGCAGACCCTGGCCGGACGGTTGTACGTGGCGGGGGGTGGCGACTGATGTCGGACACGTTCGAGCCCGCCAATCAGACCCGACACGCGGTCCTGGCGGTAAACCGAGCCCATGCCGAACTCGTCGGACGCGAGCTAGACCCGGCGAGTGAGCTGCTGCCGCTGCTCGCGCAGATGGCCAAGCTCGGCACCGCTGCTCGCTCGCTGGTGGAGCTGACCGCCGAAGCGGTCGAGCTGCTGAAAGACCAGCCCGATCTAGCGGTGACCAGCGAAGCTACTGCCGCATCGCCAGCAACCGCGGCGGAGTGGCTGCGTGGCGATCTGGTGGCCGCGACCGACCATCTGATGTCGGCCACAGCGGCGTTGACGCAGGCCCGCGACGCCGCCGCACGGCTTCACATCGCCCCGAACGGAGAGAACCAGTGACGGCCGCGACAGCGACGCCGGCAGCCGAGGCGGCACGACAGCTGTACCGCGAGAGTGTCGCGGCAGAGATGCCGCTGACGGGGCGGCAGTTGGCCGCACAGTTCGACCGGTCTGAGTCCTGGGGCCGCGCTCGCATCCGGGAAGTTCGGAGCGCCGACGCGGTTGCCCTGCCGGTTGCCCCGGCTGCCGCCGAGTTGCCGCATTCCGTGAACAGCGAGGTCACAGAGTCGGAAACTGCCGCGCCGAGCGGGCCGGCGAGCGCGACAGCTGCGCCGGTTGCGCCGGTTGCCGACCGGCAGCCGCGCGGCAGCCGCGCGGTTGTCATGACCGCGTTCTTGCTCGGGATCGTGGCGAGCGTGGCCGCGAACATTGCGCATGCTGATGACGCGGCAGGCCCGCGTCTGGCTGCCGCGTTCGCGCCGGTAGCGCTGCTGCTGGCGGTCGAGTGCATGTCGCGGCCGGCGTGGTATCGCTCCGGCCCGCTGTGGGCGCTGGCGCGATACGGCGGCACCGGGCTCGTGGCCCTGGTTGCTGCCGTCATGTCGTACCGGCATATGCACGGCCTGCTGCTCAGCTACGGCGAGGACTCGCTATCGGCCGCAATCGGCCCGCTCGCCGTTGACGGGCTGATGATCACCTCTGGGTTCGCGCTACTGGCGATGACTCCGAGCGCCGTGCGCGGTGAGTCCACACCCTCAGACCGGGAGGGATGAGCCCATGAATGAACTGCCAGTGCAGGTGATCCTTGACCCGACTGCTTCGCACACCGTCTCGTACGACGGTGAACGGCTCGTGGTCCGGCCCGACGCCGAGGCACGCGACGTGGGGTGGCTGCTGCTGTCGCTGCTCGGTCAGGTGCCGGCGTGAGCTGGCCAGTCATCACCGCGCGGCTGGCTAGCTCGCGACCGGCACGCCGGCTCGTGGGGTGGCTGCTGCTGTGGCCGTTGCTGCTGATTCTCGCGCCGCTGTGGCTGTCCTGGCGGTTCCCGCCGTTCGGCCTACTGGTTGTGGTGCCGGTCGTGGTGCTGGTGGCCACGGCCAGCACCACAGCCGCGTTTCTGGCGCTGCTGGGTGGCGTCGTGCTGATCCCGATTACACGCCTGCTGCTGACTGGCCGCAGGCATAACCCGAAGGAGAACGGCTGATGGATGACCAGCGACGACGGCGTGCCGACGCCGGCCAGGTCCGCGCCACTGCGCGGGATGCTGTGGCGCTGAGCTGGGTGGTCGAGATGTACGGGATGCCGCTTGACCTGCTGCGCCGCCTGACCGGCACGTCCGAGGGCGCTATGCGTCAACTGCTGTGGCGCTGGCGGCGAGCGGGGTGGGTGGAGTCGGGTCAGCTAGGCGCTGGTCCCTCGTGGGTGTGGGCCACTCGACTAGGGATCGAGCAGTTCGGTCGGCACCCGTACGACCCGCACCGGCCGAGCGTGGCGAAGGTGGCCCATCACCGCGCGGTCGCGGCTGTGAGGCTCGAGGAAGAGAGCCGGCGACGTGACGCCGGATTCGCGTGGGAGTCCGAGCGGGAGCTTCGATACCTGCTCGGTCAGCGTCGCGGGAGCGATGCCCAGCGCGAACACCTGGTTGACGGAATCGGCGAATGGGATGCCCCGAACGGCTCGCGAATCCGATTCGGCTACGAAATCGAGCTATCCCCGAAGCCGGTCGGTCAGCTCAAGAACAACATTCTCGCCGGCCTCGATATGGGCGGCCTAGTGCAAGTCGCGTGGTTCGTGACGGACCGGACGCGTGCGCTGGTGGAGCGTGCCGTCAATGAGGTCAGTGCAGGTAAGCGCATCGTCCTACGGGACGTGCCGGAGGAAGGGGTGTTGTCCGGATGAGAGAGAAAGCCACCGGATACGTGATCGCTGCTGGGGTGGCGCTGATCGTGCTGCCTGCGGTTGTGATCGCGTGCGCGCTGTACTGGCGCGCGTGGGCGCGAGGGTGGCCCCCTACTCGGGGCCGCTGGGTCGCGGCGGCGTCGTGGCTGCTGCCAGTTGGGGTGTGGCTCACTGGACCTGGCCCGGTCGAGTTGACCGACCATGCACTAGCGGCCGTCGAGACGTCCCGCTGGTGGATGGCGTGGCTGCCGATGCTGCCGTGGATGATCCCGCTGGGCACCACGCTCGGCAGCATCTACTGGGGTGTTCGCTGGCACGACGCCCGTTCTGGTCGCTTCCGGACTCCACGCGGGGCCGGCGTGTGGGGGCCGAGGCAGTGGGCGCACGCGATGAAGCGGGCGCGCGCCGAGGCACGCCGGCCGGGACTGGTGCCGCTGCTGACCCGTCACCGCGATCTTGTCATCGGGCGCGCGGCGGAAATCGTGGAGGCTGGCGCGGGGCACATGGTCCCGCGCGACCCCCGCAAACTGGTTGTGCCGGCGTCGGCCATCGCTAAGCACTTGGTGGTGATTGGCGAACCCGGCGTTGGTAAGACGGTCTTGCTGACGAGGCTGGTCACCGCCGATTTGGGCGGGGCCTGGCTCGGCCATGTGGTAGATGGCCGACCCAGGCCCCTGACCATTGTCCTCAACTGCAAGGGCGGGGACGACGGCAAGGTGATTGAGCAACAGCTCACCAGCGCGTTTGAGGCAATGGGTATCCCCCGGAACCGGATTGGCGTATGGCCCCGCGAGGTCCGACTTGATCTGTGGCACCTGCCGCCGAACAGGCTGGTGGAAGTGCTCGTGGAGATGGTGAAGACCGATCACCCTTACTACGCCGATGTGCAGGACGAGGCTGTGAGCCTGGCTGTCCTGGCCCCTGGTGGACCTCCTGGGTCGTCTGTCGAGTTCATCCGGCGACTGAACACAGAGTGGCTGCTCAACGCCTACGATGCGCGATTCCCCGGCGAGCGCGAGTCAATCAAGCAGTTGCGTCAGGAGTTCGCGGGCGTGGCGTCCAGGTATCGCACTACGTTCCGTCGTCTTGGCCGGACGCTCGACAGCGGGCGGTCCTTGGATGACTTTGATGCTGTGGTCGCGACCGTGGAGGGCACCGAGAACGTTCGCACCGCGTCCGCGATGGCGCAGGCGTTGGTGGAGCTGGTGACCGACCTCGCTACGCGCGGGGGTCACGGCGGCCGGCGTCGGCGTGTGCTGTTCACCATCGATGAGTATTCGGCTGTGTCAGAGCGAGTGCAGGTGTCGCTGCTGATGGAGCGCGCCCGCTCCCTCGGTGTATCCGTGGTCGCGGCCGGCCAGTCCTGGGCATCGATGGGGCCGACCGATGACGAGAGGAAGCGACTGATCTCGGCCGCGTCGGGCGGCATGCTGCTGATGGCCACGGCCGACCCGGAACAACTCGCGAAGTTGTCCGGCTCGCGGCTGAACGTCGAGGTCGGTATCAAGAAGCTTGACTCAGGTGGGTACGGCGACGAGGGCACAGGTCGCGTGCAGAACGCCTACTTGGTGGATCCTGACCGGCTACGCATGTCCGGCACGACGTACGGCCAGGTGGTCTACGTCTCTCACGGAGTGGCGACGTGGGGAGCTGTCGCGAGCGTGGCGACCACGACCGCCGCACCGGCGCTTCCTGCGCCGGGGACGAGAGTCGAAGACATGATCGCGTACGTCCAGCGCGGCACGATCACGCGCGGGGAGCGCATACCGGCCGCAGAGCTGGACGCCGGCCTGGCGGACTTGGACGACACAGCGGGGATGGACAGCGATACCGCGTTCGAGCAGGGAGTGACGTATGACGAGGGATGAGGCCCTACGTGTGCTGGGTCTGGCCAGCGAACACACGTTGCAGGAACTGACTGTTGCGTATCGCGTGCAGGCACGAAAACGGCACCCGGATCGCGGAGGTAGCCGTATCGCGTGGGACGAGCTGCAAGAAGCGCGGCACGTGCTGACCACCCAGCTTGAAGTCCAGGTGCCCAGCCCAGACGAGGACGGCCCCCAGACGCGAACCGCGCGGCCGCGGCGGCGGTGGCGGCGACTGCCGCGCCATCGTCGGCTGATCACGCTCGCACTGTGTGCGCCGCTGCTGTTCGGCGTGTGGCGGCTGCTCGACGGGGCCTATCCCCCGCTGGGGTGGCAGGTGCCGGCAGCGGTGACGGGGTATCTCGCTGCCTGGTGGGTGTACTGGCTGATTCGTGAGGCCCGTACTCCGGTCGTGGCTCGTGCGTCGCGCTGGGCGTACTTCTGGCCAGACGCGGGGCTCGGTGCCCGGATGGCTCAGGCGATGGATCAGACGGCGGAGAAGTAGACGCCAACACAGAGAGCGGCCCCGGTACCTCGACGAGGTACCGGGGTCTACTCATGTGCCAGCGAGCCGGCGTATTTCGGCCAGCGGCACCAGGTGCGCGCCGTTCGGCCCCCATGGGTAGGCGGTGAGCTGGTCACGCTCGATTGCACGTCGCACGGCGTACTCGGTAATACCCAGGATCGCGGCTGTGCGCTGCACGGACAGCATGATGGGGGTGGCGGATGCGCCACCTGGTGGATGGGTACCCGCCAGGACAGGCAGGTGTCCAGCCGCATCATGCTCGGGGTGGTCGTCGACGAGCTGTTCGACGTCGACAGGTTCGGGGTGGGTGATGTCGTGCTGTCGGTCGATCGAGTCGGCCGGGATGAGCCATTTCTGCGTTCGACTGTCGCGCACTGCGCCGGCATACCGGCCGCTGGTGACGCCGCGGCGGATCGTTTTTGGACTGACACCTGCCCGTCGTGCGGCGGCGTCGATGTCGAGCAGTTCGGCCATGAGCGGGACAGTACGCCGACCGGGATGGACAGTCACGTACCCGATGGGGTACCCGCGCGGGACCGGGCATGAGCTGGTTCTGTGTGGGCCGCTATGGCGGCACGTGGTCGTCCTGCTGGCCATCTCGTCTGGGCTGGGCACCCTGTGGGTGACCGCGCCGGTTGTGACCTGTCCAGGGTGGGCCGGAGGCCCATCACGTAGTGACGGCGTAGCCGCCCTGGACTGGTCGCGGCCGGTGTGGTCGGCTTTGCTGCCCAGGCCAGAGGTGATGGCCGGCCCCACCCATCTCGGAGGGAGGGTCGGGGGTGTGGGGGCAGAGCCCCCGCTTCCGCCAGACCGGCGTCAGAGGCCGGGAATCGTCGGTGTGCGGCCGTCGCCGGCCTGGTCGTCGCCGTCATGGACGCGCCATCCCCGCCGGTCTAGCTCGGCCTGGAGCTGCCGCCGGCCGGCAGGCCGGCCCTTCCAGCCCAGGTTCGGGTCTAGCCGGTAGGTGTGGTTCTGCCCGACACGCGGACCCCGGTGCAGCACGCCGGCCGCGACCAGTCGCGAGACAGCTCTACTCACGCCCGTACGGTGACGGTTGAGCTCACTAGCGAGCTCGGTCAGGTCAAGGTGGATGTAGTTGTCCCAGTCGAGCCGGCCGAGCAGCGCGAACAGGACTTGATAGTCACCGGCCGGCATGCGCGCCCGCGCGAGCCGCGCTAGCGGCTGTTGCATCGCCATGACCCAGCCTCCTCCCGTCGTCCTATCGCGTGGCGTGGCCACGAGGTCGTACACCACGCCTGTTTCAGTATCGGCGTAGCCCCGAGGCTGTTGCATCCTTGACCCTTCCCTGCGCGAGTCGCGGCGTAGACGTACGTCTACGCGGTGTAGACACACGTCTACACCGCGACTGCTGTTTGGGCTGGTAGACACGCCGTTCTTTCTCTCTGCATAGGGCCTCGCGCCGGGGCACCGTGCCACGAAGGTTATCTGCGCTGTCCACGCGGGTGTACGGCCGCGCCGTCCACGGTCGTTCGCGAGCCCTGGTTAGCTCGCTCCGCCGCGACGGTGGTCGGCGGGTAGTCGGCCGTGCACGCGTGTGGGCAGCAGCGCATTCAGATCGCCGGTCGAGTTGGCACCCGCGTCGTGCGCGAACAGCGGCCCCGGTTTGACGCGATCAGTTGCCTCTATCTGTTGGGCGTCGCGACTCCGGCTGCCATATCACGCGCAACTCACAATCAAAGGTGCCATGATCTTTTCTAAACGCTTCGCAGAAAACATCATGGCATCGCTTCGCGACGGCTACGCCGCCTTTGACTGCGAGCCTCTATGCGCGTGATTTGGCAGAGCCACGGGGCAGGCCCCCAAAAGCGCGGGGCCGTGCCCCGTTGCTCAACTCGCATCCTGGGCAAGGTCATTGCACCCCTAATATCTGTCTGATAGACTCCTAACATGATCGAACAAAGACCAGATAGACCCCTAACGGAACGTGAGGGGTCTACGGGGCACATTAGCCTTGTGACCTGCGGTAGCCTCCACCCACCCACACCCCGAGCTATCCCCTTCAACAAGAACACTAAAGGGGATAGCTCGGGGTGTGGGTGGGTGGAGGCTGTGGGTGGGTGGTGTGGTGGGTGGGTTAATGGTTGTGTTGTTTGTATTTTTGTTTTTTCTTTTTACTGGGGAGATATAGAAAGACAGAACCGGCTCGGTGACTTCGGGCCGCGTGGTTCTTTCTCTCTAAAAACTCCCCAGACCCCTGTTTTTACTCTCTTTTTCCTTCGGCCCTGGGCGTCGCTGGTCTGTGGTCGGTTTGGGAATGTCGGTTTGAGTTTGCGTGTGAGAGTCATGCGCTGTGTTGGCGAGAAAGGAGCGTTTCGGAAGTCCGTTTCTGTGGTTGGCGAGCTTAGGAGGCGCACGTGTCGAGACGACGGAAGAAGGACCAGGACGAACAGGCGTGGGAGTGCGAGAAGCACCGGATACGTGCTGGTCAGCGCTGCGCGCTGTGTGCGGATCAGCTGGAACTACCGCTGTGGGGTGCGAAATGACGAACGCCGTAGAACGCAGGGTGTCTGCGCAGGTGGTAGCTGCACAGGCACCGGCCAGGGTGAACGAACAGACCAGC
>NZ_DAHVSH010000159.1:0-3567 GCF_027324685.1 Haloactinopolyspora sp. | reverse complement strand
CGGCGCAAGCGCTGCACCAAGTGCGGGAAGGTCACGGTTCACTTCGTCACCTACTACGGCGACGAGAATCGCGAAGTCTCCTATTGCACCGAATGCGGCACATGAACGCGATCGCGGTCGATGACGTCTCCGCTCCCGCCCTGGTTGCTGTGCTCATGATCATCGCCCTGTGGGGGCTGGCGCTCATCGTCGCCAAGCAGCGACGCTGATCACGCTCGTCGTCGTGTCGACCTCAACCGGCGCGAGACCGACAGTTTCGCGGGCGGGTTCGCCCCGACGGTGACCGTCGACTGACCGGATTGACCCGCCCCGTAGAATCTCCCCGGCTTTCGGTCCTCATCGGTCGGTACCAGGGGGTCAGCATCGACGTCCTCGTCGTCTGTAGTGCCGGGCGCTGCCGCTCTCCCATCGCCGCAGCGCTGCTCGGCGTGCACGCCGAAACCGCCGCGGCCAAGCTGCAGGCACACTCCGGCGCGCTCGTCGGCGCGCACGGCGCCATGCCTCCGGTTGGCGTCACCTTGATGAACGAGCTCGGCATCGACCTCAGCGGGCATCGCAGCCTGCCGGTGACCCCGGAGTCCATGCGTGCGGCGGACCTGATCTTCGGGATGGACCGCGAACACGTCCGCGAGCTGATCTCCCGTTCGCCGGACGCGCGGCCCAAGACGTTCACGTTGACCGAGTTCGTGCATCGGGCCGAGCAGGCGGCGCCGCGCGGTCGCCATCAGCGGCTCACCGACTGGCTCGACCAGGTCGGCGATGGCCGAGGTGACGACGGCGCGGACTTGGTCGGCGTCGCCGACGACATCGTCGACCCCTATGCCCAGCGTCCCGAGGTCTGGCGCGCGGTCATCGCCCAGCTCGACGACCTCACCCAGCGCGCGGTCGCCGTGCTGGGTACGCGCCGCTCGCTCGCGCGCTGACGTCGTCGTTCCGGTCGGCTTCAGGCCCGGCTGCTCTCGTCGCGCAGCCACGTGTGGTCGTCGGTGCGCAGGGCGCGCCGGGCGCGCAGGCGGGACACGACGGCGACGACGGCGAAGAAGGCCACCTTGGGGGTCAACGCCGGTTCGCGGCCGGCCAGCTGAGCCAGCTCGCGCAGGCCGGTTCGCGGCGGACGGCGAAGGTGCGGCGGCGCGGCGTGCGCGAGGCGGGCGTTTCCCGTCATCGCCCGGACCCGCCGGCGCACGAGGTCGGCGTAGGTACGCGGCGGATGGATGACGACCTCGGCCTCAGGCACCACCACCCGCTCCCCCGGCCCGAAGGACATCGCGAGCAACAGATCGTCGGACATGACGTCGGCCCAGTCGGCCAGCCGCTCGTGCCCGGACTCGCTGACGGCGACCACACCGCGGCCGAACAGCTCGTCCCGTACGGCAGGAAGGCGTTGCCAGACGTCGTAGTACCAGCGCACGCGCGGGTCGACGGCGTGCATCGGCAGCGTGCGGACCGGCCCTGCGGCCAACGTGCCGGGTTGGGACACCGCGGCGCTGAGTGCGCGGGCGGCGTGGGTCGTCAGTTCCACGTCGGCGTCGACGTACAGCCGGGGGAAACCGTGGGCGGCGTCATCGCCGAGGCGCAGCGCATTGCTCTTCGACGGCACCGGGGTCTCGATGACGCGCACACCGGCGAAACCCTGGGCGACTTGCGCGGTCGCGTCGGTGCACCCGTTCGCCACAACCACCACGTTCAGCTCGCCGGGCTCGGCGTGCTCGAGCAGCTTGGTCAGCAGCCGGCCGACGACGCGCTGCTCGTTGTGGGCGGGAACGACGACGCTGATCACATGTGGAGTATCAGCCCGGAGAGCCGCCGGCACCAGCCCCCGCCGACGACGTCAGCCCGGCCACGAGCTCCGCGGCCGACGCCGGGTCGGCGACGTCCAACCGCCAACCGCGCGCGGAATTCGCCAGGGCGACCGCGGCTGTCCAGGCACGTTCGGCGTGGACGTAGTGGTTGAACGACGCGGTCAGGATCTCCTCGAATACCGTGCCGGCGGCTATCGGCGTCAGCGCGGACGCCTGCGCTCCGCGGCGGGCGATCACCACGTTCGCCACCGGGTGCCGGCCGGGTGTCGTCGCCGAGCCGAGTTGCTCCGGCGGCACCGCCCGCTTGCCCGCAGGCTTGCCCACCAGATCGTCCGCGGCGTCGTCGTCGGGCAACCCCATCGCCCGCACCGACCACGCCGTCAGGAACAACGGCCGAGCCAGCCCGTTGACTTGCTGGGTGTCCAGATCGACGGCGACCAGCTCGTCGGTGACGTACCCGAAGCCGTGCCGCAGGCAGGCCGCGGTCAGGGTGCTCTTGCCCTGGCCCGATGCTCCGGGGAACACCGTCACCTGCCCGTCGGCTGCCACGGCCCCGGCGTGCAACAGCAGGTCTGGCGAGCTGTCGATGGCCGCGCGTACCGCCGCGGCGAGCACGCCTTCGACGTCGTCGGCGTCGGCGTCCACCGGCCCGACGGCCGCATCGGCCGGCTCGTCGACCATCACGTTCGCCAGGATTGTCCGCAGCCTCTCGGCGCCGTCCACTCGCACGCGCACCGTGACGCCGACGACGTCGATGAGGACCGAATCGCTCATTCGCCTGGGTTCTCGAGCAACTGGTGGCCGGTCAGTTGATCGAGCGCGGAGTCGACGCCGGCCCGCACCGTTTCGTGGTCGGTCGAGTACGAGTGGGCGAGCATGGCCACGATCTCGTCCACCGAGCGGTGCCCGTCGAGTAGGCGCCACACGTCGCTGGCGGTGTTGTTCAGGACCAGCGCCGTCGCGGTCGCCTCGTGATACAGGGTGACTTCGCCGTCGATCTCGAGCTCACGGACACCAACCGCGGGCTTCGGTGCGGAGCGATTCACGCGCGTCATGGTAGACGAGATCGTCCGCCGCGGTGGCCGACGCTGAACTTGATCATTTCACCCGGCGGGATCAATCGGGCGAAATCCGGGCGAGACAGATCAGTCGTTCGACCTGTACTATCACCGTCATTCGCACAGGGGGCGTGCGAATGGACGATTCTTGGAGCGTTGCGACATGACGCAAGACCGTTCCACCGAGATCAGCCGTCGCCGAGTTTTGGCCAGGGGGGCCACGCTGGGTGGGGCGGTGTGGGCCACACCGACGGTGACCGCCATCTCCCTTTCGCCGGCCAGTGCCGCTTCGCCGAGCGGCGAGAAGCCGCCCGAGCCACCGAAGCCGCCGAAACCACCCGAGCCGCCAGAGCCGAGCGAGCCACCGAAACCGCCGGACGATCACGAGCCGACCCGCGAGCCGACGCCGACGCCGTCGGACCGGCACGGGCCCGACGTCAAGGCGCCGGAGGACCAGCGCGACGATCACCCTGGACCGGCCGGACCAGCTCGGAAAGCTCCTCGCCGCCAGGACTATCCCATTGCCATGAGCTGCGATTATGATCTCCGCAACGGCCGGTTCGCAGGGGGGGCGCCGGCCTCGTGATGCTGGGGGGCTCATGAATCGCTCGACCTCGCGCTCTGCGCGGTCGGTTCACACACCTGCGCACGCGCGACGGGCATCGTCGCGCTCTCGCCGATCGGCGGCGCGTTCCCGACCTGCACCG
>NZ_DAHVSH010000153.1:0-21663 GCF_027324685.1 Haloactinopolyspora sp. | reverse complement strand
CTGCTGGCCATCGCACCGACCGCCTCGATCGGCCTCGTCGCGGGCACCACGCCGGGGCTCGACCCGCAGTTCGCCCAGATCTTCAGCCGGGCCACGAGCGCCGGGAAGTTCCTCGAGGTCAATCGCAACCTGGTCGCGGCGCTGAAGGAGCGCGGCCTGTGGGAACAGGTCCGCGAGGACCTGCTGCGTGCTCAAGGTGACGTGCGGGCGGTGCCGGCCGTCCCGGCGGACCTGCGGGCGATCCACGCGACGTCGTTCCAGATCTCGCCGCACGCGTTCATCGAGGTGGCCGCCCGCGCGCAGAAGTGGATCGACCAGGCGATCAGCCGGAACATGTACCTCGAGACGCGCGATGTCGGCGACATGATGGCTCTGTACGCCCACGCCTGGGAGAAGGGCGTCAAGACCACCTACTACCTGCACATGAAGCCGCGCCACACCGCCGAGCAGAGCACCGTGCGGGTGAACAAGGCGCAGGACCTGTCCGACTCGCCGAGTGCCGCGGAGCCGGGGGCGGCCGACCGGCGGCGCGGCTTCGGCTTCGCCCGGGCGAGTTCACTGAGCACGTCGGCTCCCGCTGTGGCGCCCACGAGTCGAATCGACGTTCTCGCCTCGGACGACGACCAGGCCTGCCCCGTCGACCCGCAGGAGCGGGTCCAGTGCGAGGCCTGCCAATGACGGCGCCGAATCAGCCCGCACAGCCTGAACCACACGAAGGAGCGCGACTCATGACCACCGGCATCCTCGGTACCGGAATCTCCGAAGGACTCCTGCTCAAGCCGATCCGCTACGACTGGGCCTACGAGCTGTACAACCAGGCCGTCGCCAACACGTGGTTCCCGAACGAGATCCAACTGGGCGAGGACATGACCGACTTCGCGCGGATGTCCGACGCCGAGCGGCACGCGCTGACGTTCCTGATGAGCTACTTCAACCCGAATGAGCTGCTGGTCAACAAGGCGCTGGCCTTCGGGGTGTATCCCTACGTCAATGCGGCCGAGGCACACCTCTACCTCGCCAAGCAGATGTGGGAGGAAGCCAACCACGTCATGGCGTTCGAGTACGTCCTCGAAACCTTCCCCATCGACCGGCAGCAGGCCTACGACGCGCACCGCACCGTCCCGTCGATGATCGCCAAGGAGGAGTTCGAGGTCCGCTACATCCGCCGCATGACCGAGCAGACCCTGGACATCACCACCACCGAGGGGCGGCGTGACTTCGTCCGGAATCTGATCGCGTACAACATCGTCCTCGAAGGCATCTGGTTCTACAGCGGGTTCATGGTCGCGTTGAGCTTCCGCCAGCGGAACCTGTTGCGGAACTTCGCGAGTTTGATCGACTGGATCGTGCGGGACGAGAGCTTGCACTTGAAATTCGGGATCAACCTGATCTTGACGGTGCTCGACGAGAATCCGGACCTGCGCACCCCGGAGTTCGCCGCAGAGATCGAGCAGATGATCCTGGACGCCGTCGCGATGGAGGAGCAGTACAACCGAGAACTGCTCCCGAACGGGATTCTCGGCATGAACGCCGACTACATCAACCAGTACGTCAAGTATCTGGCCGACCGGCGGCTCGAGGAACTGGGCTTCGACGCACACTTTCGGGTGCCCAATCCAGCCAAGTGGATGGCCGCGGCCAACGATACGCTGCAACTGGTGAACTTCTTCGAGTCCATCAACACCAGCTACGAGGTCAACGCTCGGGCCCAGTAGCCTGCGAGCGCCGAGGAAGGGTAGCACGCAGGCTGATGCGCTCCATCGGATCTGACGAGCACGAACGGGCGAGCACGCGACGGGGCCGGCGCGGGCCGACCGGCGCGGGCCTCGGGCTGCTGGGCCCGGCGTTCGTGGCCGCCGTGGCCTACGTCGATCCCGGCAACGTCGCCACGAACCTCTCCGCGGGCGCCAGCTACGGATACCTCCTGGTGTGGGTGTTGGCGGCGGCGACGGTCATGGCCGGGCTGGTGCAATACCTGTCCGCGAAGCTGGGCATCGTCACCGGCGAGTCGTTGCCGCAGGTCCTGCGCGGGCGGATGGGGCGGCGGACCCGTATCGGGTATTGGCTGCAGGCCGAAGTCGTCGCGATCGCCACCGACGTCGCCGAGGTCGTCGGCGGCGCCATCGCGTTGAACCTCCTGTTCGGGCTGCCGCTGCCCCTGGGCGGCGTGATCACCGGCGTCGTGTCCATCGCCATGCTGATGGTGCAGGACCGCCGCGGCCAGCGCATGTTCGAGCAGGTGATCACGTTCGCCTTGATCGTCATCGCCGCGGGGTTCCTGGCTGGGCTGTTCGTGGCGCCGCCGGATGCCGGCGGTGTCGCGAACGGGTTGGTTCCCCGGTTCGACGGCACCGACACCGTGCTGCTCGCGGCCGGGATGTTCGGCGCGACCGTGATGCCGCACGTGGTGTACCTGCATTCCGCGTTGGCGCGAGATCGCTTCGGCGTCAGCGTCGGACCGAGTCGGATCCGCACGTTGCTCACCGCCACCCGCTTCGACGTGGGCGGGGCGATGGTGGTGGCCGGCGGGGTCAACATCGCGATGCTGCTGCTGGCGGCCTCGGCGCTGCGCGGCGTGGAGAACACCGACACGATCGCCGGCGCCCACGCGGCGGTGGAGTCCAACCTCGGTAGCGTGATCGGCGTTGCCTTCGCCGTCGGGCTCCTGGTCTCGGGGTTGGCCTCGACGTCAGTCGGGTGCTACGCGGGCGCGGTGATCATGGAGGGACTGTTGCTGCGCCGGATTCCGCTGCTCGCGCGTCGTGCGATCACGGTGACGCCGGCGGTGGTGATCTTGTCCACCGGTGCCGAGCCGACCTGGATGCTGGTCTTGTCGCAGGTGGTGTTGTCGTTCGGTATCCCGTTCGCGATCATCCCGCTGGTCGTCATGACCGCCCGCCGGACGGTGATGGGTGCGTGGGTGAACGCGCGGCTGACGACGGTGCTGGCTGCCGGGGTCAGCCTCGTCGTCGTGGCGTTGAACGTCGCGTTGATCGGCTTGACCCTGTCCGGGGCGTGAGCACGATCGACGCTGTCCCGGTGGGGGTTCGGCTCAGGTGACTCGGATGCGAGCGAGTTGGCGCGACTGTGCCACCAAGGTGCCCTCGGCGTCGTAGACCTCGGCCTCTTCGTCGAACCAGCCGTCTCGGACCAGCCGGCCGCGCAGGTGCACGCTGAGCCAGCCCGGCGCGGGCAAGCCGCGGGTCAGCACGGACAGCTCGACCGTCGGGGCCCAGCCGAGCCGGCCCAGTCCGAAGACCGTGGGCGGCAGCGCGTCGACCGCGAGTGCCAGCACGACCGGGTCGGGCTGGGTGCCGTCGGCCAGCCGGACATGGCCGCGCATGGACAGCTGGCCGGCCGGACGCCCGGAGAACCATCCCAGGGTCTGCGGGTCCAAGCGCAGGTCGACATGTTCGAGCAGGCCCACGTGGGTGCCGTCCGGCAGGTCGACCACTGCGGGGATGCACTCGTCCACCGGCGCGACCGGCTCCGGAGGTGGCCCGACCCATTCGGCCGGAGCCGTTCTGGACAGCGTGCTCGTCGTCACGACCGACTCGACTCGAGGCGTGTCGTCCTGGACGAGGCTCACGCGAAGCGTCTCGACGGTCCGGCCGGTCCGGAGGCTGTCCACCCGCACCTCGGCCGGGCCGGGGGTGGGAGGGGTGACGAAATGGGCCGTCGTGCTCACCGGATGCGGGTAGGCGGACTCCGCAAGCGCGGCGCGCAGCATCAGAGCGAGCAGGTAACCGCCGTTGGGGACGTCGCCGACGGACCACGTGGAGTTGATGTCGGCCGCATGGACACCAGGCGAGATCTGGCGCGTCGCTGACGCTTCATTGAAGTCAGACACGGAGCAAGAGCCTATGTGACGGTCTCGACGACTGAACACCGCGTGCGCGCCGGCATGCCGGAAAAGGTCTTGCGTGGGTGTCGTGTGCCGGACTTCCGTTTGATGCGGTTCATCACTAACATGCCCCCTCTGGGGGAACTTTTGATCAACCCGTCGGCCGAAGCTTTCGGGCGGCGATTCTGTCGGTGCGCCCGGTTTGCCCCGGTTCGGGCCGGCGGAGCTTGAGATCGATGCCTGACATCCGACAAGGAGCTTCATGCCCACCCATGTCGTCCGGCGCCGTAGCGGCGTCGGCGTACTCGCCGCCGCATCGGCGATTCTTCTACTACCAGCATCTGCTCAGGCCTATGAGGCAGCGGATGCGTCGATCAAGGCCGACGTCGACCCGCGCAACGACGTCGACGGCTATTCGGTCAACTTCACCGACCGCAACCCGATCTCCACGAAACTGATCGGCTTGCGCACCGACGATGGCGCGGCGCTGCGGACCTACTGCGTCGAGATCAGCGTCAGCATCAATCCCGAAGCCCCGATGACCGAGGTGCCTTGGGACCAGTACCCGATCCCGGACGCACCGTTCACCGAGAACGCTGATCGCATCCTTTGGGCGTTGCAGCACTCGTATCCCGTGGTCCCGGTCGAGGACATCGAGGCGGAACTCGACGTCGAATTCAACGACGGCTTGTCGGTCGAGGAGGCGATCACCGCCACGCAGGCGGCGATCTGGACCTTCAGCGACGCCGCCGAGGTCGACGTGGACGACATCTCCACCCGGGGCCGACAGGTCGATGCCGACGTCCGGGCGCTGTACGAATACCTGACCGGTGACGAGAACGTCGGCATCGGGGAGCAGCCGGCACCCGCGCTGTCGCTGTCGCCGGAGTCGCTGTCCGGCGAGGCGGGACAGCTCATCGGCCCGTTCACGGTTGCGACCACGGCCGACGAGGTGAACGTCGAGTCCGAGCTGCCCGAGGGCGTCTCGCTGGTCGACGCCGAGGGTGCCGAACTGCCGGACGTCATCGGTGACGGGGCCGAGATCAACGTGTCCGTCCCCGAGGACGCCGACGACGGATCCGGGACGCTGAAGTTGAGCGCGCAGGCGCACATCGACGTCGGGCGCCTGTTCATCGGGCCGGTCGACAACGACGAGCTCAGGACGCAGTCGCTGATCCTGGCCCAGTCGGACAAGACCAAGCTCGAGGTCGAGGGCTCGGTGGACTGGACGGCCAAGCCGACACCGACCGAGACGCCGACGCCGACCGAGACGCCGACACCGACCGAGACCCCGACGCCGACCGAGACGCCGACGCCGACGGAGACCCCGACGCCGACGGAGACCCCCACGGAGACTCCGACGCCGAGCGAGACGCCGTCGCCGACCGAAACGCCGGACGAGGAGCTGCCGGACACCGGTACCTCGCCGGGAACGATGCTGGCCTTCGGGCTGGTGCTGCTCGGAACGGCCGTGTTCCTGCTGCGCCGCAAGCTGGTGGGCGCCGCGGAGTGACCCGCTGAAGCCCGGCTATCGCTCGGGCTGATCGACGAAGCCGCGTACCGGATCCGCAGGACTCGGTACGCGGCTTCGTCATGTCTGGCGCCGCCCGCGCCGACGGCCATGGGGCGAATGCTCGGACGACAGACGACTTGTCCGGTCAACTCAGCATCGGGGCGCCGAAGTTTGTGCGGATCGACGGCACCGGTCCCGCCGCGAACCAGGCAGGCTGAGCTACGTGATGCCGAAGCAGCCGGCCCGGCTGTCGCCAGGGTGCCGCTCCGACCGCGAACTGGGTACCGTGTGCGGTAGTACGACCGTGATGGACGTCACGGTCGGCGTCTCGGGTGTGGGACCCACCCTCAGTCCCGCTGCCGTGGCGCTGGCGAACACGACAGGTTCGCGCGGCAATCCCGCGGGGCCGACGACGTGAAGGAGAGACATGACTGTCGAGACGGCAGCCGGTCCGGCTGGATCCGCACCGCCGGAACCTGAGCTCGTTCAGCTGCTCACGCCCGAGGGGCAACGGGTGCCCCATGACCGCTACGACGCTCTGATCGCTGACGTCGGCCCGCACGACATCCGCGAGATGTACCGCGACCTCGTGCTGGCGCGCCGCATCGACAGTGAGGCCGTCGCCTTGCAGCGCCAAGGTGAGCTGGGCTTGTGGCCGAGCCTGTTGGGTCAGGAAGCCGCCCAGGTCGGTTCAGCGCGGGCCCTGCGTGCGCACGACCACGTGTTTCCCACCTATCGCGAGCATGGCGTCGCGCTGTGCCGCGGTGTCGACCCGCTGCGGTTGCTCGCCCTGTTCCGCGGCGTCGACCAAGGCACATGGGACACCGTCGGCTCCCGCTTTCACCTTTACACGATCGTCATCGGCGCCCAGACGCTGCACGCCACCGGCTATGCGATGGGAGTCCAGCGCGACGGCGCCATCGGTACCGGCGACCCCGACCGCGACACCGCCGTCGTCGCGTACTTCGGCGACGGCGCCACCAGCCAGGGTGACGTCAATGAGGCGTTCATCTGGGCGAGTGTCACCAACGCCCCGGTCGTGTTCTTCTGCCAGAACAACCAGTGGGCCATCTCCGAGCCACTCGAGCGCCAGACCCGGGTCCCGCTGTACAAGCGCGCCGGCGGGTTCGGTTTCCCGGGCGTCCGCGTGGACGGCAACGACGTGCTCGCCTGCCTGGCGGTGAGCCGCGAGGCGCTGCAGCGGGCCCGTGACGGCGAGGGCCCGACGCTGGTCGAGGCGTTCACGTACCGCATGGGCGCTCACACCACCAGCGACGACCCCACGCGGTACCGGCTGGACGCCGAGCTCGAACACTGGAAGCTCAAGGACCCCATCGAGCGGGTCAAGGCCTACATGGTGCGCAACGACATCGCCGACCAGGCGTTCTTCGACGACCTCACGGCCCAGGCCGACGAACTGGCCGAGCGGTTGCGGACCCAGTGTCGTGAGCTGCCCGACCCGGAGCCCACGTCGATCTTCGATCACGTCTACGTCGAGCCCACCCCCCAGCTCGTCGCCCAGCGCGACGAGATGGCCCGATATCTCGATTCGTTCGCCGATCAGGAGGTGGCCCGATGAGCGTGGAATCGATGACCCTGGTCAAGGCGATCAACTCCGGGCTGCGTCGGGCCATGGAGGGCGACGACCACGTGCTGGTCATGGGCGAGGACGTCGGCAAGCTGGGCGGTGTTTTCCGCGTCACCGACGGGCTGCAGAAGGACTTCGGCGATGCGCGGGTCATCGACACGCCGCTGGCGGAGTCCGGCATCATCGGCACCGCCGTCGGCCTGGCGTTACGCGGCTACCGGCCGGTGTGCGAAATCCAGTTCGACGGGTTCGTCTTTCCCGGCTACGACCAGATCGTCAGCCAGGTCGCCAAGATGCACTTCCGCTCCGGCGGGCGGCTGCGGCTGCCGATCGTCATCCGGATCCCGTACGGAGGCAGCATCGGGGCCGTCGAACACCACAGCGAGAGCCCGGAGGCCTACTTCGCCCACACACCCGGGCTGAAGGTGGTCACCTGCTCCAACCCGGCCGACGCCTACTGGATGATCCAGCAGGCCGTCACCGCGGACGACCCGGTGGTGTTCTTCGAGCCCAAGCGCCGGTACTACGAGAAGGGCGACGTCGACCTCGACTCTGCTGATTCCGTACCGCCGCTGGAGTCGGCGCGGGTCGCGGCGCCGGGAACCGACGTGACGGTCGCCGCGTACGGCCCGATGGTCAAGACGTGTCTCGAGGCGGCCGCTGCTGCCGCCGACGAGGGCCGCTCGCTCGAGGTCGTCGATCTGCGGTCGTTGTCGCCGCTGGACCTCACCCCGGTCGTCGAATCGGTGCGCCGGACCGGCCGCTTGGTCGTCGTCCACGAAGCGCAGCGCACGCTCGGCATCGGCGCCGAGGTGGCCGCGCGGGTCACCGAGGAATGCTTCTACTCGCTCGAAGCGCCCGTGCAGCGGGTGACGGGCTACGACACGCCGTATCCTTCGGCGCGCGTCGAGGAGGAGTATCTGCCCGACCTCGACCGCGTGCTCGACGCCGTCGACCGCACGTTCGCGTTCTGAGCAGGGGAGGGTCATGAGCGAGTTCAAACTCCCCGACGTCGGTGAAGGCCTCACCGAGGCCGAGATCGTGTCGTGGAAGGTCAAGCCCGGCGACACCGTCCAGGTCAACGACGTCATCGTCGAAATCGAAACCGCCAAGTCGCTGGTGGAGCTCCCGTCACCGTTCGCCGGCGTGGTCGACAGCCTGTTGGTGGACGAAGGCGCCACCGTCGCCGTGGGGACGTCGATCATCTCCATTCGAACCGATGACGACGCTGCCGGCGGCAACGGCACGGGTTCCGGCAACGGCACCGCGGCCGCGGTCGACAGCGGCGGCGCCGAGGCGGAACGGCAGGCGATGCTGGTCGGGTACGGGCCGCGCACGACCTCGGCGAAGCGGCGCCCCCGCAAGGCGTTGCCGACCGCCCAGAGCCAGCCCCGGCCCACGGCCACCGTGGCATCAGGACCAGCCCAGCAACCAGCCCAGCAACCAGCCCAGGAACCAGCGCAGCAGCCGACCCAGCAACCAGCGCAGCAACCGATCGGGGCCGAGGCGCGCCCCCCGGCACAGCGGGTCTCGGTGCTGGCCAAACCGCCGGTTCGCAAGCTGGCGAAAGACCTGGGTGTCGACATCACCACGGTGACGCCCACCGGACCCGCCGGCACCGTGACGCGCGAGGACATTCAGGCGGCGCGGCAGGCCCAGGCGACAGTCACCGGCAGCGCTCCTGCCAGCGCTCCCACCAGTGCTCCGGCCGGTACTCCTGCCAGCGCCGGCGGACTCGGCTGGAACGGGTTGCCCCGTGAGGAGCGCATCCCGATCCGTTCGGTGCGCAAGTCCACCGCGAAGGCGGTGACGCAGTCCGCGTTCACCGCGCCGCACGTCTCGGAGTTCATCACCGTCGACGTCACGCGCACCATGAAGCTGGTCGAGCGGCTCAAGAAGTCGCGCGAGTTCGCCGACGTCAAACTGACCGTGCTCGCCGTGTTGGCCAAGGCCATGTGCATCGCGGCGCGGCGCACCCCCGACGTGAACGCGCGCTGGGACGACGACGCCGGTGAGATCGTCGTGCAGCGCTACATCAACCTCGGTATCGCCGCGGCCACGCCGCGCGGGCTCGTCGTGCCGAACGTGAAGGACGCGGACCGGTTGTCGCTGCACGAGCTGGCGGTCGCCATCAACGACCTTGCGGCAGCGGCTCGTGCGGGCACCACGCCCACCGAGGACATGCTCGGCGGCACCATGTCGATCACCAACGTGGGGGTTTTCGGGGTCGACACCGGCACGCCGATCCTGCCGCCCGGCGAGGCCGCCATCATGGCGCTGGGTGCCGTGCGCAAGCAGCCGTGGGTGCACAAGAACACGGTGAAACCGCGGTGGGTCACCACGCTGGGCCTGTCCTTCGACCACCGGCTCGTCGACGGCGAGCAGGGCTCGCGCTTCCTCGCCGACGTCGCCGCGCTGCTCGAGGACCCGGGCAACGCCCTGGCGTGGAGCTGAGGCGGCGCAGACCCTTCTCCTGCCCGAACGCCCGTGATCGTCGACCGACGGTCACGGGCGTTCGAGCAGCATGCTGATCCCTTGCCCGACGCCGATGCACATGGTGGCCAACGCGTGGCGGGTGTCGCGGTGGAGCAGCTCGCGGGCCGCGGACAAGGCGATCCGCGCGCCGCTCATGCCCAGCGGGTGCCCGAGCGCGATGGCGCCGCCGTTCGGGTTCACGTGGTCGGCGTCGTCGGCCAGGCCCAGCAGCCGCAGGCAAGCCAGGGACTGCGCCGCGAACGCCTCGTTGAGCTCGACGGCGCCGATGTCGCCGAGCGCGACACCGGTGCGCGCCAGGAGTTTCTGGGTAGCCGGCACCGGCCCGAGCCCCATGAGCCGCGGCTCGACGCCCGCGGTGGCCACGCCGACGATGCGCGCCATCGGCGTACAGGCGTAGCGCTCGAGCGCCGGGGCGCTCATCACCAGCACCGCCGCCGCGCCGTCGTTGATACCCGAGGCGTTGCCGGCGGTTACCGTGCCCTCCGGCGACACCACGGGCGCCAATTTGGCCAGCGCCGTGGCCGACGTGTCGCGCGGCGCTTCGTCGGCTTCGACGACGACCGGATCAGCTCGCCGGCGCGGCACCTCGATGGGCTCGATCTCCTCGGCCAGGCGAGAGCGTGCCGCGGCCGCCCGCTGCTGGCTGCGCAGCGCGAAGGCGTCCTGATCGGCCCGGCAGACGTCGTACTCGGCGGCGACGTTCTCGGCGGTCTGAGGCATCGAGTCGGTGCCGTAGACCGCGGCGAGCGCAGCGTTGACGAACCGCCAGCCGATGGTGGTGTCGTACACGTGTGCCTGCCCGCGGTCGAAGGCCGCCTGCGCTTTCGGCAGGACCAGCGGCGCCCGCGACATGGACTCCACCCCGCCGGCGACGACGACGTCGGCCTCCCCGGCCCGCACCGCCCGCGCCGCGTAGGCGATGGCATCCATCCCGGAGCCGCACAGCCGGTTGATCGTCGTCGCCGGCACCGTGTGCGGCCACCCCGCCAGCAGGACCGCCATCCGGGCGACGTTGCGGTTGTCTTCGCCGGCCTGGTTGGCACAGCCGAGCACCACGTCGTCGACGGCCGCTGCAGGCACCGACGGGTGCCGGCGCAGCAGCGAGCGCAGCGCGTGCGCCGCGAGATCGTCGGGACGCACGGTCGACAGCGCGCCGGCATAGCGCCCGATCGGGGTACGAACACCGTCGACGATGAACGCCTCGGTCATCGATGTGCCTCCTCGTCGACGAGCGTCCCGGGGATCTCGCGGCACCGCCCCCGAAACTCGGCGATCAGGTCGTCGGCAGTACCCCCGGGGCTGCGGCGGACGACGGTGACGTCGTAGATCCCGTTGCGTCCCTCGCGGTGGCGCTCGGAAGCCCGGGCGAGGAGCTGCTCGCCCTGGCGCGCCGGGGCCACGAACGTGATGTCGCAGCTGTGCGCCACCGTGCGACGGTTGTACGAGTTGCAGGCGAAGGCGAAGGCGGTGTCGGCCAGGGCGAAGATCAGCCCGCCGTGGCAGATGCCGTGCCCGTTGACCATGTCGTCACGAACCCGCATGCTGACCTCCGCCTGTCCGGGGGACACCTGCTCGATGGTCATGCCCAGGGCTTGCGAGGCGGCGTCGTCGGCCCACATGGCCGCAGCGGCACGGCGAGCCGGCGTGTCCGCGGCGCGGGCCCGCAGCGCCGGTGACACCCGATAGCGCTGCGGATCTTCGGCGTCGGCCAGCGCGTCCAGCACGCCGGTCACCCAACTCCAGCCCAGCGCCTCGCCCCACGCGTACGGACCGCGCGGGTAGTTGACCCCCAGGCGCATCGCGGTGTCGACGTCGTCGGCCGTGGCGACCGCGGAATCGACCGCATCGGCAGCGAAGGCCGCCAGCATCGCCACGGTCCGTGCGACCACCAGCCCAGGCGTGTCGGGCAGCACGCTCACCTGGTAGCCGAGATCGGTCAACGCTGCGATGGCGGACTCCACCTGGTGCGTCGTGGCGGCCGGGGGCGCGGCGATGCCGATCCTGCTCGCCTTCGCGTAGTCCAACGCCAGATCGGCCAGGACGACGGTGTGCGCCCCGTCGGCGGTGTGCTGGGCCGCCGTCCGCCCGTCGGTGGGGCGGATCACGACGTCGCCAGCGGTGAGCTGCCAGGACATGTCGTCGGGTCCAGCGGCCAGCCGGCCGTGGGCGTCGTTGTCGCCGCCGCGGCCGGTGCTCGGCACCGACGCAGCCGGGGCCGGCCGGTCCGCTGGGTAGATCCCCGCGCCGGTCTTGCGCCCGAGGCGTCCCTCGTCCACCAGCCGCTGCTGCAGGGCCGACGGCGTGAACCGCGCGTCGCGGCCGAAGGCCTCCCACACCGACCGGCTCACGGCCAGGTTGACGTCGTGGCCGATCAAGTCCGCCAGCTCGAACGGGCCCATCCGGAACCCGCCGGATTCGCGCAGCATCGCATCGATCGTCGCGGCGTCGAGGATCCCGGACTCGAGCAGCCGGAACGCCTCGCCGTAGAACGGGCGGGCGACGCGGTTGACGATGAAGCCGGGGGTGGACGCCGCTCGGACCGGCGTCTTTCCCCAGGCTTGTGCCGTCGCGACGAGGACGTCCAGCACCTTGGGGTCGCTGTGCTCGCCTGCGATCACTTCGACCAACGGCAGCACCGGCGCCGGATTGAAGAAATGCAGCCCGGCCACCCGCCCAGGCCGGTGCAGATCGGCCGCGACGTCGCTGATCGACAGCGACGACGTGTTGCTGGCCAGGATCGCCTCGATCGGGCACACCTGCTCGAGATCGGCGAACAGCGATCGCTTGACGCCGAGGTCTTCGACGACCGCTTCGATCACCAGCTCGCACCCGCCGAGATCGGCCACGGAGCGCACCGCGTGCACGCGGTCGGTCGCCGCTGTGGCGGCGTCATGGGACAACCTGCCCTTGGCCGCCGCGCGGGCCAAGCTCGCCGCGATGGTTCCGACGGCGCGCGTGGCAGCGCCCTGCTGGGCGTCGTAGATCCGGACCTCGTGCCCGGCGACGGCGGCCACCTGGGCGATTCCGGATCCCATGGTGCCCGCGCCGACGATGCCGACAGCCGCGGTGGGGTCGATCGGGGTCATGCAAGCCTGTCCGGGAGCGTCGATCCGGCCTGGTCGCATCCTTCCGGATGTGACAGAGTAAAGCAAGACATGCGTCATTCTGTCACAGAGCGTGGAGGCCCGCCGATGTCGCTGGGTGAACTGTTCGAACGGCACCGTGATCTCCTCGAGCAGGCCCGGCACGCCGTCCGGAGCCGCGAGTTCTACTCCGCCTATCCGGAGTCGCCGAGCCCGCGGGTCTACGGCGAGCAGGCCGCCGGCGAGGGTACGGCCGCGTACGAGGCTTGGCTGGGCGCCGACTTCCCGCTGCACACGCCGGGCGCACGCGGCGTCGTGGCCACCGAGCGCAGCCCGTTCGGTCCTGAGCTCGGGGTGCGGTATCCGCGGGTTCCAGCCGCCGACGAGTCGCTGGAGCAGCTGCTGTCGGCAGCCCGGTCGGCGATGCCGAGCTGGCGCGCGGCCGGTGTCGACGGGCGGGCTGCGGTCTGCCTGGAGATTCTGGCGCGGCTGCACACGCGCATCTTCGAGCTGGCCCACGCCGTCATGCACACATCGGGCCAGGCCTTCGTGATGGCCTTCCAAGCCGGGGGCGCGCACGCACTCGATCGCGCGCTCGAGGCAGTGGCCTACGCGCACATGGAGCAGTCTCGCCTGCCGTCATCGGTGGAGTGGGAGAAGCCGGCCAAGCGCGAACCGCAGCGGATGTCGAAGACCTACCACGTGGTGCCGCGGGGTGTCAGCTTGGTGATCGGGTGTAACACGTTCCCCACCTGGAACTCCTGGCCCGGCTTGTTCGCGTCGCTGGCCACCGGAAACGCCGTCGTCGTCAAGCCGCATCCTCGTGCGGTCCTGCCGCTGGCCATCACGGTCCAGGTGGCGCGCGACGTCCTCGTCGAGCACGGCCTCGACCCCGACCTGGTGACCCTCGCCGCTGAAGATCCGGCCGACCGGCTCGCCGCCGCGCTCGCCGTGCGCCCGGAGGTCGCGATCATCGACTACACTGGGTCGACGGCTTTCGGGCAGTGGCTGGAACACAACGCGGGGCAAGCCGCGGTGTTCACCGAGAAGGCCGGCTTGAACAGCGTGGTCGTCGACTCCACGGACGATCTGAGCGGCCTGGCCGCCAACCTGGCGTTCTCGTTGAGCCTCTACACCGGGCAGATGTGCACCGCTCCACAGAACATCTTCGTCCCGGTCGGCGGTATCACCACCGAGCAGGGACACGTGTCGTTCGAGGCCTTCGGCGCCGCCCTGGCCGAAGCGGTCGCCAAGTTGCTCGCCGACGATGCCCGAGCCGTGGAGATCCTCGGCGCGGTCGTGAACGACGGCGTGCGTGAACGGGTCGACTCGATGTCGGGACGGGGTGGGACCGTGCTGGCGTCGCGCTCGATCACGCATCCGGCCTGGCCCGAGGCCACCATGCGCACGCCGGCCATCGTCGCCGTCGACGCCGCGGCCGAGACGGACTACACCGCTGAGTGCTTCGGCCCGGTGTCCTTCCTCATCGCGACGGACTCGACGGAGCACTCCCTCGACCGGTTCGCCACCACGGTGCGTGAGCACGGCGGCATGACGGCGTCGGTGTACTCCACCGACCCCGCGGTGATCGACGCCGCCGAGGCGGCCGCGATCGAGGCGGGGGTGTCGCTGTCGGTCAATCTCACCGACGGCGTCTACGTCAACCAGACTGCCGCGTTCTCCGATCTGCACGGAACCGGTGCGAATCCGGCGGCCAACGCGTGCTTCACCGACGCCGCGTTCATCGCGCCTCGGTTCCGCGTCGTGACCTCCCGCCGGCACCTCTGATCCGAAGTCCTGGTCAGGAACTGCCCAGGACTGACGTGACGTAATCGTTACGGCGAAGTTGCCGTTAGGCCCTTGCGCTTCCGGAGCGTAAACGTTTTCGTTCACCCATGGGTTCGAGCGCCGCGCTCGGATCAGAGCCCTGGGAAGGAGGCAACATCATGGTCATGCGCAACGTTCGGCGCGGCCCTGTCGCCGTCAGCGCCGTGGTCGGTTTGTCGTTCGTCCTGGCTGCCTGCGGTGGCGATGACGACAATGGCGGCGACGCCGATGCCGCCGGCGGTGGCGACGTCGACTGCGCGGACTTCGAGCAGTACACCGACACGTACGGCGACATCGAAGGCACGACGGTCACGATCTACAGCACGATCACCCCGCCCGAGGACCAGTCACACATCGACTCCTACGTCGGCTTCGAGGAGTGCACCGGCGTCGACGTGAAGTACGAGTCCTCCGATGAGTTCGAGGCGCAGCTGCAGGTTCGCATTCAGGGTGGTAACCCGCCCGACATCGCCTACCTGCCCCAGCCGGGTCTACTGCAGACCATCGTCCGCGACAGCGGCGCTCCGGTTCCCGCACCTGAGGGTGTGGAAGCCAACGTCGACGAGTACTTCTCTCCGGACTGGAAGGAGTACGGCACGGTCGACGGCACCTTCTACGCCGCGCCGGTGGGCTCGAACGTGAAGTCCTTCGTCTGGTACTCACCCACCGCGTTCGAGGCCAACGGCTACAAGATTCCCGAGACCTGGGACGACCTGGTCGCCCTGTCCGACGAGATCGTCGACAACGGCGGCGTGCCATGGTGCCAGGGGATCGCCTCGGGCGACGCGACCGGCTGGCCGGCCACGGACTTCATCGAGGACATCTTGTTGCGTACCGCCGGTCCGGAGGTCTACGACCAGTGGTACACCCACGAGATCCCGTTCAACGACCCGCAGATCGTCGACGCGGTGAACCAGGCCGGGGAGATCCTGAAGAACCCCGACTACGTCAACGGTGGCTTCGGTGACGTCTCCAGCATCGCCACCACCGACGTCAACCAGGCCGGCCTGCCCATCCTCCAGGAGCAGTGCTACCTGCACCGCGCCGCGTCGTTCTACGCACCGAACTGGCCCGAAGGCACCGACATCGCCGAGGACGGCGACGTCTACGCCTTCTACCTGCCGCCCATCAACGAGGAGCACGGCAACCCCGTGCTGGGCGCTGGTGAGTTCGCCGTGGCCTTCGACGACCGTCCTGAGGTCCAGGCGTTCCAGGACTACGTGTCCAGCGTCGAGTGGGCCGACCTCAAGGCTTCGCTCGGAGGTTGGGTCAGCGCCAACAACGCGGTCGACCTGAACAACTACCAGGACCCGATCAGCCGCCTGTCGGCCGAACTGCTGCAGGACGAGGAGGCGGTGTTCCGCTTCGACGCCTCCGACTTGATGCCCGGCGACGTCGGTGCCGGCTCGTTCTGGACCGGCATGGTCGACTGGATCACCGGGGCCGAGACCGAGGATGTGCTCACCCAGATCGAGAACACCTGGCCGGAGTAGTCGTCCCGTCACCCGTAACCCCGGGGCCGGCCACGCGGCCGGCCCCGGGCAGGCATCACAGGTGGAGTCATGGATACCGCTGAGAAGCTTGCCCAGATGGCGCTGGCCATTGCCTTGTTCGCCGGTGCCATGGGCCTCATCCTGCTGTTGGTCGGACGCGTCCGGCGCCGCGCCGACCTCGTTCAGGCCGTCGCGTTCGTCGTGCCGGCCCTCGCGCTGCTCGCCGTCGGATTGATCTACCCCGCCGTGCGGACCGGGTATCAGTCGCTCTTCGACCGCACGACGGACAACTTCCTCGGCTTGGCGAACTACCAGGCCCTCTTCGAGCGCGAAGACCTCCTGATCGTGCTGCGGAACACCTTGTTCTGGGTGCTCGTCGCTCCGGTGTCGGCGACGCTCATCGGCTTGGTGTACGCCGTCCTGGTGGACCGTTCGCGATTCGAGGCGTTCGCGAAGTCGCTGATCTTCATGCCGCTGGCCATCTCGCTGGTCGGCGCCTCGATCATCTGGCGGTTCGTGTACGAGTACCGCCCGGACCAGCAGAACATCGAGCAGATCGGCCTGTTGAACCAGGTCCTGGTCTGGCTCGGCTTCGAACCACAACAGTTCATCCTGAACGCGCCGCTCAACACGTTCTTGCTGATCGTCATCCTGATCTGGGTCCAGGCCGGGTTCGCGATGACGGTGCTGTCGGCGGCCATCAAGGGGATTCCCCAGGACATCGTCGAGGCGGGCCGGTTGGACGGGCTGTACGGCGTGAAGATGTTCCGCTACGTCACGGTCCCGAGCATCCGCCCGGCGCTGATCGTCGTGCTGACGACGATCTCGATCGCCACCCTCAAGGTCTTCGACATCGTCCGGACGATGACCGGGGGTCAGTTCGAGACGAGCATCGTGGCCAACGAGTTCTACACGCAGAGCCTCGTCCGCGGGAACTACGGGCTGGGCTCGGCGTTGGCGGTCGTGCTGTTCGTGATGGTGATCCCGATCGTGATCTACAACATTCGGCAGTTGCGAAAGGCGGACATCCGATGAGCACGGTGAAGGTGACGCCCGAAGTGCGCGACGGCTGGGACAGCTCGTCTGTCGCGTCGCCGGCGGCGCGCGCCCGCAAGCGCCTCACGTCGCCTGGGGCGTCTGTGGCGGCCGTGGTCATCGCGGTGCTGTGGACGTTGCCGACGTTCGGGCTGCTGCTGTCGTCATTCCGGCCCGAGGACGACATCAAGGGCAACGGATGGTGGAACTGGTTCAGCGACCCGCAGCTGACCCTGGAAAGCTACCGTGAGGTGCTGTTCGGCAGCGCGACCGGGCTGTCGACGTACGTGGTGAACTCCGTGGTCATCACCGTGCCGTCGGTGGTGATCCCCGTGACGCTGGCGCTGCTGGCTGCTTATGCGTTCGCGTGGATGAAGTTCCCGTTCCGCGACACCCTGTTCATCGCCGTGTTCGCCTTGCAGATCGTGCCGATCCAGATCGCGCTGATCCCGTTGCTGCAGATCTTCGTCGACACCGGCTTGAACGGGACCTTCTGGCCGTTGTGGATCGCGCACTCGGTGTTCGCCTTGCCGCTCGCGGTGTATCTGCTGCACAACTTCATGCGAGAAGTGCCGGCGGAATTGGTGGAGGCCGCACGCGTGGACGGCGCGGGGCACGTGAAGATCTTCCGGGCGATCATGATGCCGCTGGTTCTTCCGGCCATCGCCGCCTTCAGCGTCTTCCAGTTCCTGTGGGTCTGGAACGACCTGCTGGTGGCGCTGACGTTCGCCGGCAGCACCTCCGACGTGGCCCCGCTCACGGCGCGTATCGCGGAACTGGTCGGCACGCGGGGCACCGAATGGCATCTGCTCTCCGCGGGAGCGTTCGTGTCGATGATCATCCCGGTCCTCGTGTTCATCACGATGCAGCGCTTCTTCGTCCGCGGTCTGCTGGCGGGAAGCGTCAAGGGGTGACACGGGGGTGACACGGGATGGGCGAGCGGATTCTGGACGGGTGAGATGACCGGCATCGTCGACGTGGCCGCTCGGGCCGGCGTCTCGGTGGCGACGGTGTCGCGCGCCCTGCGCGGGTTGCCGGGGGTCTCCGACGCGACACGAGAGCAGGTGCGCAAGATCGCGGCCGAACTCGGCTACGTCGCCTCGCCCAGCGCTGCGGCGCTGCCCACCGGACGCACCGGCGCGGTCGGCGTGGTCTCCCCGGTCGCCCGGGGCGGCTGGTATTTCACGGCAGTGAGCCAGGGGGCGCAGGAGGTTCTCAATGCGCAGGGCTACGACGTGTTGCGCTACGACGTCTCCGACGTGGCGACCAACCGGTACCGGGTGTTCGACATGCAGCTGCTGCGAAAACGGGTCGACGCGTTACTGATCACGAGCCTGCCGCTCACGCCGGACGAGGTCGAGGCGCTGCACGCCATGAATCGCCCGGTCATGGTGGTCGGGCCGATCGTGCCTGGCCTGCCGAGCGTGCGGATCGACGATGTCGCGGTCGGCCGGATCGCCACCGAGCACTTGATCAAGCTCGGCCATCGCGACATCGCCTTCGCCGGCGGGGATCCGGACGATCGGCTGGGCTTTCCCGTGTCGCCGGACCGCAGGATCGGCTACGTGGAAGCGCTGCGTGAGGTCGGGGTGGAACCCGACCCCGACCTCACCGTGCCGGCCGTGTTCACCGTGGAAGCGGGCGTGGCCGCCTTCGCCGAGCTGTGGGAACGCCGGGTGAAGCCCACGGCGGTCTTCGCGGTCTCCGACGAGGTGGCCATGGGCGTCATGTACGAGGCGAATCGGCGTGGCCTGCGCATCCCCGAGGACCTGTCGGTGGTGGGCGTCGACGACCACGACATGTCGTGGCTGTTCGGGCTGACCACCGTCGCCCAGGACGTTCGGGAGGAGGGGCGCATCGCCGCGCGGACGCTGCTGGAGCAACTGACCGCGGGGATCAACGGTGAGACCTCGGTGACGACGGTCGAGACGAAGCTGGTGGTCCGGTCGAGCACCGCTCCGCCGGCCTGACACCGAGCCGCACGCGCCGGACATTTCCCCAGCAAAGCGTGATAGGTAGTACGGGTGACGACAGACACCACGCCGGAAACCCCGGAAACACCCACCACCCCGTTCCACGACCTGGACGCTTACGTCGCGCTACCACGAACCGCCGGCCTGGCCTTGTCGCCTGACGGCACGCGCCTGGTGACCACGGTGTCCACCCTCAACGCCGACAGCACGCGCTACGTCACGGCCTTGTGGGAGATCGACCCCACCGGCGCTCGCCCTGCGCGGCGATTGACCCGCAGCGCCAAAGGCGAGAGCGGAGCGGCCTTCCTGCCGGACGGCTCGCTGCTGTTCGGTTCGGCCCGGCCCGACCCCGCAGCCTCGGCAGATGCAGGCGACGACTCCGTTCCGGTCTTGTGGCTGCTGCCCGTCGAGGGCGGCGAAGCGCGAGTGGTGGCGAAGCGACCCGGCGGTATCGGCGGCGTGGCCGTCGCCCGCGAGTCGGGCACGGTCGTGGTGTCGTCCGCCACGTTCCCGTCGTCCAACGACGTCGAGTCCGAAGAGAAAAAGCGCAAGGAGCGCAAAGAGAAGAAGGTCAACGCGATCCTGCACCAGCGTTATCCGGTGCGGCACTGGGATCATGACCTCGGCCCGGACGCGCCACGGTTGTTCGCCGGAGCGCTGGCCGACGGCGAGACGCCACTGGACGATCCCGTCGTCGAACTGCGCGATCTCACCCCCGATGCCGGCCCCGCGCTCGACAGCGCCGGCTACGACATCAGCTCCGACGGATCCACGGTCGTGACCACGTGGAACGTGCACGAGCGCGGTGGTCATCGGCCGGCCTTGGTGGCGATCGACGTCGCCACCGGCGAGCGGCGAGTGCTCGCCGACGACCCGGCCTTCGAGTTCGCCGCCCCGAAGATCAGCCCGGACGGCTCCACCGTCGCGGTCGTGCGCGAGCGGCGCTCCACCCCGCACGAGCCCATCGACCTCGATCTCGTCGTCGTCTCGCTGGCCGACGGCGAGCTGCGCGAGCTCACCGCCGAGTGGGACCGCTTCCCCGATGCTCCCGTGTGGACACCGGACGGCTCCGCGCTGATCGTGTCCGCTGACGAGAACGGGCGCGCTCCGGTGTTCCGCATCGAGGTGGCCGACGGCGCGGTGACTCGCCTGAGCGCCGACGACTTCGCCTACAGCGACCCGGTCGTCTCGCCCGACGGCTCGACGGTCTATGCGTTGCGTTCGTCCTATGCCCAGCCGCCCACTCCGGTCCGGCTGGCGGCAAACGTCGCCGATCAGCACTCCGTGCCGTTGCCCGCTCCGGCTCCGGCGCCCGAACTGCCCGGTCGGTTGACCGAGCTCGAGACCACCGCCGAGGACGGCACCCGGGTGCGGGCCTGGCTGGCGCTGCCGGACGCCGTGTCGGAGACCAGCCCGGCTCCGCTCCTGCTGTGGATCCACGGCGGGCCGCTGGGGTCGTGGAATGCGTGGTCGTGGCGCTGGAACCCGTGGAACGCCGTGGCCCGTGGCTACGCGGTCCTGCTGCCGGATCCGGCGCTGTCGACCGGCTACGGGCTGGACTTCATCCGGCGCGGTTGGGGCAAGTGGGGCCAAGCCCCGTTCACCGACCTCATGGCCATCACCGATGCCGCTGAGGCACGGGCGGACATCGACGAGTCTCGTACCGCGGCGATGGGTGGGTCCTTCGGCGGATACATGGCGAACTGGGTGGCCGGCAACACCGACCGGTTCGACGCCATCGTCACGCACGCGAGTCTGTGGGCGCTCGACCAGTTCGGACCCACCACCGACGCCGCGTTCTACTGGACGAAGGAGATGACCGCGCAGATGGCCGCGGCCAACTCACCACACCAGCACGTCGGTTCGATCACCACCCCGATGCTGGTGATTCATGGTGACAAGGACTATCGCGTGCCGATCGGCGAAGCGCTACGGCTGTGGTTCGAGCTCGCCACCCAGGCCGAGGCCGAGGACGGCACGATGCCGCATCGGTTCCTCTACTTCCCGGACGAGAACCACTGGATCCTCACGCCGCAGCACGCGAAGCTCTGGTACGAGACCGTTTTCGCCTTCCTCGACCATCATGTGCTCGGCAAGGACTGGGAGACACCGGCGCTGCTGGAGTGACGAGCCCGGTGTTGTCGGACCCGCATGCCATGATCGAGCGATGACGAGATCGATGGCCGTGTCGTGGGCGGCCCTCGCCGCCGGTATCGACGGCGAGGTGCTGCGCCCGGGCGACGCCGACTACGACGTCGCCCGGGTCCCGGCCATCGCCAACTACCGCGGCATCCGGCCGGCGGCCGTGGTGCGGTGTGCCGGCCCCGCCGACGTCGTTGAGGCCATCGCGTTCGCGCGCCGGGCGGGGCTGCCGCTGGCGGTACGCAGTGGCGGGCACAGTTTCGCCGGGCGGTCGTCCTCCAGCGGCATCGTCGTCGACGTGTCGCCGATGAACAGCGTCACGGTCTCCGCCGGCCGTGCCGTCGTCGGCGCGGGGGCTCGCCTCGGGTCCGTCTACGACGAGCTGAGCCGGCGCGGCGTGACGATACCCGCGGGCTGCGGGCCGTCGGTGGGGGTCTCGGGGCTCACTCTCGGCGGCGGTCTCGGGGTCCTGGGTCGCACGTACGGCCTGACGTGCGACAGCCTTCGTGCGGCCGAGGTCGTCCTCGCTGACGGCCGGGTGGTCGTCTGTGACGACGAGCGCGAGCCGGACTTGTTCTGGGCGCTACGCGGGACCGGCGGTGGCACGCTCGGCGTCGTGACGTCACTGGTGTTCGCGACGGTGCCGGAGCCGCGGACCACCGCGTTCCA